>DATGVE010000128.1:0-32114 GCA_035300725.1 Candidatus Eiseniibacteriota bacterium
AGAGGCGGCTTCGACCGCGGCGGATGGGCTCCGCCACTTGTCGATACCGAAACCGGGGACCATATCGACCAGGTCTACGGCGGTGCGGCCGCGTTCCTGTTCGGCCGGCGGACGTCCGAGATCTTCGCCGGCTCGTGGGGAACGATCGCCGAGCTGATCAGGCACCCGATCGGCGTCGCGCTGAACGGCCGGCCCAAGTACGTGGCATCGACCAGCCTCAGCCACCCGCAGTGGGCGGGCACGAGTGTCCTGACCGGCGACGTCGCCGCGGCCGTCCGTGATCTGAAGGCGCAGCAGGACGGCGAACTGGTGGTGCCAGGCAGCGGTGCCCTCGTCCGATGGCTGTTCGTCAACGACCTGGTCGACCAGCTCGACCTGATCATCTACCCCATCGTCCTCGGGCAGGGCACACGGCTGTTTCCCGATTCCGGTCCGGACACCGCTCTCGATCTGGTCCGCTCGCGGACCACTTCTCGGGGCATGACCATCCAGACTTATCGGTCTCGTGGAAAGCGGCCGGAATACATCCAGTCCGCGTAAAGGAGTTAGCGAAGCGATGCGATTCATGCTCTTCATCCACCCCGGCCTGCCGCCCTCGGCCGAGGAGAAGTTGATCCCGAGCCGGGAGGCAATAGGGGCCATGTCCCGCTACAACCAGCAGCTCCACGAGGCCGGGGTCCTGCTCGACGTGAACGGTTTGCACTCCCCGAACGAGGCGGTCCGTATCAGCTTCCCCGACGGCAAGCCGCAGGTCGTCGACGGCCCCTTCGCCGAGACCAAGGAGCTGGTCGGCGGCTACTGGATCATCGACGTCAAGTCGAAGGCGGAGGCGATCGAATGGGCCAAGCGCTGTCCGATCGACGCTGAGGGCCCGATGATCGAGGTCCGCCAGATCTTCGAGATATCGGACTTCCCGCCCGAGCTACGGGAGGCGGTCTGGCTCGGGTGACCCCGGCCAACGCCGCGCGGGCGGCGATCGAGGCGGTCTGGAGGATCGAGTCCCCCCGCCTCATCGCCGCGCTGGCACGCATGGTCCGGGACGTCGGGCTGGCCGAGGAGCTGGCCCAGGACGCCTTCGTCGCCGCCCTCGAGCAGTGGCCGGCGGACGGCGTTCCCGACCGGCCGGGCGCATGGTTGATGCAGGCTGCGAAGCGGCGGGCGATCGACCAGCTACGCCGTGCCGAGCGGCTGCGCCGCAAGCAAGAGGTGGTCGGCCGCGACGCAAAGGCCGCCGAAGAGCTCGCCTCCGCCGACTTCGAGGCGGCGCTGACTGAGGAGATCGGGGACAGCCTGCTCCGCCTCGTCTTCACCGCCTGCCACCCGGTGCTCGCGCCCGAGGCCCGGGTCGCCCTCACGCTCCGGCTCCTGTGCGGGCTGACCACCGAGGAGATCGCGCGCGCCTTCCTGGTCCCGGTCGCGACCATGGCCCAGCGAATTGTCCGCGCCAAGCGGACGCTGGCCGAGGCTCGGGTGGCGTTCGAGGTGCCGGCCGGCCCCGATCTCGCGCCCCGCCTGGGCGCCGTGCTGGCCGTGGTTTACCTGGTCTTCAACGAGGGCTACGCCGCGACCGCGGGCGAGGAGTGGATGCGCCCCGAGCTGGTCAACGACGCGCTCCGCCTGGGCCGGATGCTGGCGAAGCTGGCCCCCGCCGAGCCCGAGGTCCACGGCCTGGTCGCGCTGATGGAGCTCCACGCCTCCCGGATGCCGGCGCGCGTCGGCGCGCGCGGCGAGGCGGTCCTGCTCCTGGACCAGGACCGCGCCCGCTGGGACCGGCTGCTGATCCGTCGTGGCCTGGCCGCCCTCGAGCGGGCCCAGGCGCTGAAAGGCCCGCTCGGTCTCTACGCGCTGCAGGCCGCGATCGCCGCCTGCCACGCCCGTGCCTGGCGGCCGGAGGACACGGACTGGGCCCGGATCGCGGCGCTCTACGACGCCCTCGCCCAGGTCACGCCCTCGCCGGTGGTCGAGCTCAACCGGGCGGTGGCCGTCGGCATGGCCTTCGGCCCGGCGGCCGGGCTGGAGCTGATCGATCGGCTGGCCGACGAGCCGGCGCTCCGCGCCTACCCGCACCTGCCGGCGGCGCGCGCCGACCTCCTGGCCAAGCTCGGCCGACGGCCGGAGGCGGTCGCCGAACTCGAGCGGGCGGCCGGGCTCAGCCAGAACGGGCGCGAGCGGGCGCTGCTCCAAAAGCGGGCGGCGGCGCTCCAGGGCTGAAGATCGGGTGGCCGTAAGCCGCCCGGCCGCAGGCGACGGGCGGTCTTGGACGACCTGGACACGACATCGAAGCAGGTCAACCGGGATGGCGGCCACGGAAACTGGAACGAGAACAATGAAGGACACCACGCCAATGAGTCCAGAAGTGGGCACTCCGACGAATAGAAATCGATCGTTTCAGCCATTTCTGGAGGAGAGTTCTCAGAGTTCGGGACCGTGAGGCCCTGGGTTCAAAACCCGGGCCCCCGACCAATTCCTTGACTGCTCCCCATTCACGGCTGGTGTCTGCCCTCGATTGCTTCCTGCGATGCGAGTCGAGCGTTAGGGTTACCTGCGGAGGTGCGTTGACGACGAAGCTGACCGCACTGTTGGCGATCGCAATGGTTCTTTCTGCTTGCTCGGTCGCGTCCTCCGTTTCGTCGACCACTTCGAATGCTGACGCGCTTGCCCGCGGAGCTGCGATCAAGACCCTCGATGCCGGCAAGCTCGACAGTTTGCCGACTGGTCCTGTCTACATCCGGATGATTCGCTTCGCACAACCGGTCGGCTACGTGATCAACTCGAAGCAGCATGTCGCCAGCGTCGTTTATGTCGAGACTGGCGTGCACCGGTTGGTACTCAACGGCATGCCACCTTTGGACCTGATGGCCGGGCAGGCGAAATTCCACCAGAGCGTGACACACACCCATCTCAACCCCGGACCAGTGGATCCAAGCGCGTGGTACTCGATCGCAATCTGGCCAAGTGCGGCTCGAAGTCAATCGCTCGTCGATAAAATCGCGCGGCCCACGTTTGAAAGCGATGACATTGCCTTTGAGTCGTCGCCGCAGGTGGCCTACTCGCAGGTCCTCCGTCTAGTCACGCTGACCCCGCTCGGAACCGCCGGAGCACACCGGTTCGGTGGCCTCGCTGCCCTCTATGTACTCACAGGTTCCCTGACAATCAAAAGAGCCCACCAGCCCCCGGTCACGCTGGGTGCCGGCGAGGGTCTCGCGGTTCTCCCAGATATCGCGCTCCAGGAGACGAATGCTGGCCCGGGTCAGGCGACGTTCCTCGAATTCATCACCACGGCGGCCGGTAAGGACTTTGAGGTGCCGCTTCAGCAGCCACCGGGTTCCTGATCACCCGATGCGGCTGACCCGGTTGCCGTCGGCATCGGCGACATAAACGATGCCTCGAGCATCGGCGGCTACGCCAAGCGGCGTTATCAACTGCGCGATCGTGGTGATTGTGCCCATCATGTCGATGCGCCTGACTCGGTGGTTCAGCGCGTCGGCGATGAAGACATCCCCGCGTGAATCCACAGCCAGGCCCTGTCCGATTCCTTCAAGAGGATTGGTGGCCAGGTTCAACTCCGTGTACCTGGCCGCGCGCACGCCGCCCTGGTAGCCGGTCGCGCCCGTGCCGGCGACGGCCCCGATCTTTCCGTTGACGTCGACGCGGCGGACGCGCTGGTTCAGGGTGTCGGCGATGTAGAGGTTGCCTTGGCCGTCAAAAGCGATGCCCCCGGGAGCGTGGAGAACCGCGTCGAGGGCATCGCCTGGGTCCCCACGGTACCCAGCCTCACCAGTCCCAGCGACCGTGTGGATGGCGCCGCCCGGCCCGATGTGACGAATGACATTGTTGCCAGTGTCGGCGATGAAGAGCGTGTCGCCGAAGCCGATTGCGAGGCCGGTTGGAAGATTCAGTCTGGCTTCTCTGGCGGGATTCCCATCGCCCGCATAGCCAGCTTCGCCAGTGCCAGCGACAGTCGTGATTGTGCCAACGACGTCCACTCGCCGGACCCGATTGTTGAGAGTGTCGGCGATGTAGACGTTGCCGGTGCTGTCGACGGCCAAGCCTTGAGGCATGTACAGGTGCGCCTGTCCACCCGGGCCTCCGTCTCCGCCGTAACCGGCTGTGCCGGTGCCCGCGAGGGTGGCAATCCTCCCATCCTTTTTGACCTCGCGAATCCGATTGCCTTCCGCGATGTAGATTTCCCCGGCCGGTCCGATGGCGAGTGCGAGCGGACGCACGAGCGATGAGGTTGCAGCCGGTCCTCCGTCACCTGAAAAGGCGCGCGCGCCCGTGCCCGCCACGGTCACGGGTTGCGGCCCAGTTGGCGTCGGTATCGACAGCCAGGTAAAGACGAGCGCGATGCCCACAAGGAGCGCTGTAGCGACCGCACCCGAAATAATCGCGAAGGCTAAGCGCCGTGGGAGGCGAGCCGATGATTTGCTCCGTGCAGATGACTTAGGTACTGCCGACCCGGACCCTGGGTCGCGTGGCGATTCCGCCGCGACCCAGTTGGCGATCTGAACGCGGGAGTGCACCCCTAGCTTGCCCCGGATCTGCTCGACGTGGCTTTCCGCGGTGCGCTCCGAGATGAAGAGCCGGGTCGCAATCTCCCGGTTCGTCAGTCCCTGAGCGACAAGGATCGCCACCTCGCGCTCGCGGCGAGTGAGATTGGGAACTACCACCAAGGATTCCCGTGGAGCATAGCAACGAGTCTCAGCCGAGGCTGAAAAACCGGTACCAGATTCCGGTACCGATCCCGGTATTTCTACAAATGACGGCGGTCACCCGCCTGCCTAGCGTCGAAACCCACAGCCGAGCCTTGGGCTCGGCGTCTCAAGTTAGGAGGAATCGCCGAATGAACAGAGTCATCGTTTCACTGCTCGTCGCCACCGCGCTGGTTGCTGCTTGTGGCGGAGCCGTGGCCAACGCGCCCGCGAAGCCGTCGACCCCGCCGGGCCCGGTGGTCAAATACAAGAGCACGCTGGCAGGGCAGACAGCTGCCTCTCAAATCGACCTCGTCCAGTCAATCCTCTATTTCGCTCCAGGGGCGGCCAGCACCGTCCACAAACACCCGACCGCGTTCCTGGCCACAGTGATGCAGGGCCAGATCACCCTCAAAACGCCCACTGGCGACAAGGTGTCGTCGGCTGGTGAAGTGATCCAGGAGCCACTCAACCAACCCGTTCAGGCCGTCAACATGGGCTCGGTAGACGCGATGGTAGTGGTCGCCTACCCAGTACCGCATGGCGCGAAGGCGACCCTGCCGGTCGCCGGATCGCCAGCTCCAGCGATCCCGAACAAAACGGTGTACACCTTCACCCTTGACTCGCAGAACCTAAGTGGCGGTTACAGCGTGGTCCAACAGATCCTCGTCTTCGCACCGGGATCTCAGACGCCAAAGCACCGCCACGGCGGACCGGGCCTCATCACCGTCCTCCAGGGGGAGGTCACGCTGAACCTGGATGGAATCGAGAAGACCTACAAGGTCGGAGACAGCTTCGCTGAGACGCCCGGTCAGACGATGCAGGCGTTCAACCGCGGGACCAGCGAGCTCGTTGTCGCCGGCAGCTATCTTTTGCCGGACGGCGCGCAGCTGACGACCAACCTCTAGACGCCGGCTCGCCGAACCTCACCGCCCGCGTTCCAGTGGCGACTTTTCTGGGCCGGGTGCGCCCGGCCCAGATCCCGTCACGCTTAGAGCGCGTAGCGGTCAGTACGGAATCGCCGTTGGAATTAACCGTGTTCATGGTCGTGTGAGTGGCCGATAGCGAATATCGCATTCCAACAGGAAGTGGCCCTTGGGCCGGGGATTCAAGATGCAGCGAGGCAGTCGAAGTCTCTCGGCCCGACAACGTGATGGCGTCCAAAAGCCCTCTCGTCCCCGTTCCGCGCCGGCCACGGGACTCAATTGGGCTCTTGACCCAACATCCTATTTCCTATAGCATCCGCCCGATCCTACTCATTGACACGAGGAATGGAGTCCAATTTCGTGCTGCTCAGACAAGGAGGAAGCCGGATGACACGTAGAGCTTTGGCCCGATCATTGGCCATCGCCTCGGTGCTGGTCGTGGCCGCGTGCGGAGGGACCACCTCCGGCGGCACGGCCAAGACCAACGCCGCGGTGGCAATCGTCCCCGGGGGTCCGCATCCCTACTTCGAGCCCATGCGGCAAGCGATCGTGGACGCGAAGGCTGACTTCAGTCTCACGAAGGGTACGTTCGAGGTTCCGACCGACTGGAAGCAGGACCTCCAGAACCAGCTGCTGACCAGCCTTGCGGCGAAGGGCTACGACGGCTTCGGCATCTTCCCGACCGACGGCAACGCGGCCAACGGTATCGTCGCCCAGCTCGCCGGTAAGAACTACCCGGTGATCGCGGTCGGTGGCTGCGTCGCCGAACCGACCAAGACCACCTTCTGTGTCGCGACCGACGTAGGTAATTCGGCCTACACCGGCGCGAAGGCCACGATTGCGGCCATGGGCGGCAAGGGCGTCCTGCTTCACGGCACTGGACTTCTCACCGACCCGAACACCGTTCTGCGCGTTGACGCAGTGAAGAAGGCAGTGGCCGAAACCAACGGCGCCGTGACCCTGATCACCATCACCGACATCGACAAGGACGCACAGACCGCTGACACGGCCATCAACCAGGCGCTCGCGACCCACAAGGACATCACCGGCATCGTGACCAGCGCCTACAACCCCACGGTCGCTGCGGCCAAGGCGCTGCGGACCCTGGGTGACAAGAGAATCAAGATGGTCGGCATCGATGACGATCCCGTCGTGCTGCAGGCCGTGAAGGACGGCTTCCTCACCGGGACGATGGGCCAGAACCCGTACGGCCAGGCTTACATCGCCGCTTACGCCATCAACCAGATCCACCAGGGCTGCAAGAAGAAGAGCGGCGCGCCGTACTTCATCGACTCCGGAACGCTCGTGATCAGCCCCGACAAGGCCGCGACTTACACGAACGACTTCAAGACGCTGACCAAGGGAATCGTCTCCACCTTCAAGGACAAGTACCTTTCCTGCTAGTGCGACAGGCCACCACGTCCAACGACTCGCTCAAAACGCCAATCCGGCGAATCGACACCTACCTCGTCGACCTGATTCCAGAACGACCTCGCACCGACGCGATCCAGACCTTCACGAAGCAGGAGACGATCTTCGTCGACATCGAGACTACCGACGGCGTGGTTGGCACCGGCTACGCGTACACGATTGGAACTGGGGGGCGGGCCGTGCTCGAAATGCTTCGGCACGACCTGGTCCCCCTGCTGGCCGGCCAGGATGCGAACCAGATCGAAGCCATCTGGCAGAAGCTCTTCTGGGCCACTCACGGAACAGCGGTCGGGGCGATCACCAGCCTCGCCCTCGCCGCCGTGGACATCGCCCTTTGGGACGTGCGCGGAAAGACCCTCGGCCAGCCGCTCTGGCGCCTGGCAGGTGGCGCGCGCCCCACGGTTCCGCTCTACGACACCGAGGGCGGCTGGCTTCATCTCTCTACCAAGGAGCTGGTCGACGGCGCCCTCGCGTCGAAGCACCAGGGTTGGCCCGGGGTGAAGCTGAAGATCGGCAAGCCCCGTCCGCAGGAGGACCTCGAGCGGCTGTCCGCGGTCCGCGAAGCGGTCGGGCCGGCTTTCGACATCATGGTCGACGCCAACCAGTCGATGACCTATGCGGAGGCCAAGCGGCGAGCGCACCTTTTCGAAGACCTCGACCTCTACTGGCTGGAGGAACCGCTCCCGGCCGAGGACCTCGGCGGTCACGTCCAGCTGGCGGCAGCGACCAGTATCCCGATCGCGGTGGGGGAGAGCATCTATTCCCTCAGCCATTTCCGCGAATACCTGGCGGCGGGCGCCGCCGGCATCCTGCAGCCCGACGCCGCCCGTCTCGGCGGCATCACTCCATGGCTGAAGGTCGCGCACCTCGCCGAGGCTTTCAACGTCAAGGTGGCGCCTCACTTTTTGATGGAGCTTCATGTCAGTCTTGCCGCAGCTGTCCCAAACGCCATCTACCTGGAGTACATCCCGCAGCTGAGGCAGATCACCCGTTCGGAGATCGAGATCGTGGACGGACGCGCCGTGGCGCCGGAGTCGCCCGGGGTCGGCATCGACTGGGACCGTGACGCGATCGCAAACCTTCGGATCAGTTAGCGCGGGCCGCTTGACCGGCGGCGCGCTCCTCCGGCAGGTCGCTCTGCTCGCGCTGCTCATCGTCACCGCCGGCTTGTGGGTCTATTTCTCGGTGGCGGCGTCCGGCTTCACGTCCGACTTCAACCTCTTTTCGCTGCTGCGGTTCGCGGCCATCCAGATCACGATCGGCTTTGCCCAGATGGTGGCGCTGTCAATCGGAGACCTCAACCTCGCCGTCGGCGCAATTGGCGGCGCGACCGGGATGGTCGCCGGGTGGACCATGCAGGTCCTAGGTCTGCCGCCCGAGGTCGCGGTGCTGTTTGCGCTGGCCGCCGGCACAGTGCTGGGATTTGGCAACGCGCTGCTGATCACCTGGACTCGAATCAACAGCTTCATCGTCACCCTTGCCACGGCAAGCCTGATCACTGGGGCGATGCTGATCCTCACCCATTCGGATCCCTTTAGCCGGCTGCCCGATTCCTTCACGAGTTTCTCGGAGACCGAGGTTGCCGGCCTGCCGGTCTCGAACCTGGTGCTGGTGATGCTCGCGGTTGGCCTGGCCCTCTTCTTCCTCTACCGCAACCTCAGCCTGGGCAGGGAAATGCTTGCGGTCGGGGCCAACAGGCGGGCGGCCCGCATGTCGGGATTGTCCGTCGATCGCGTCGTGCTGCTGACCCATGGTCTCTCAGGAGCGCTGGCTGCGACCGCGGGACTGATGGCGATCTCCGCCGACCACACCGCCTCGCCCAGCCTGGGCAGCGACTGGCTTCTTGCGTCATTCGTCGCGCCCGCCATCGGTGGGACGCTGCTCTCGGGCGGCCTCGTCTCGGTGCCCGGAACCATCGTCGGCGGGGTGCTGCTGGCGACTATCTCCAACGGGCTGCTGCTCGTGGGCATCGACAATTTCTGGATCACAGTCTTTCTCGGCGTGGTCCTGCTGCTGGCCGTGGTGCTGGACAGGGTTACCCGAGTGGCGGGAGGTGCGGCCCCGTGATGCTGCGCCTACGTGGCCTGGCTCCCGGCGTGGCCCTCGGACTGCTCCTCATCGATCTCGTGGGTATGGTCGTCCTCTCGGTCGCCAGGCCACAGTTCCTCTCGACTTACAACCTCTTCGTCACCGGCCGGGATCTCTCGATCCTGCTTTTGGTCGCGCTGGCTCAGATGATCGTGCTGTCGCTGGGGCAGATGAATCTTTCGATCGGCTCGATCGGAGGGCTGGTGGCGATCATCGAGTCGGGGCTGATGGTCCGCTACGGCGTCCCGGTGTTGGTTGCGCTCGCGGCCGGGCTCTTGCTTGGCATCGTGTGCGGCGTCGTCAACGGCCTGCTCGTCTACTGGACCAAGATCAACAGCTTCGTGCTGACCCTTGGAACTTCGTACGTCTTTGCGGGCATCAACCTCGGCGTCACGCACGCGACGCCCTTCTATCACATCCCCGGCGAGATCAGCTCCTTCGGCCAGGCACGCGTCGGCCCGTTTCCGGTCATGGCCGTGGTGACCATCGTGCTCACCCTTCTGCTCGCGGCCTTCCTCTCTCAAGTCGTGCTCGGCAGGCAGCTCCTGGCCGTCGGCGGTAACCCGCTCGCGGCGCGCCTCTCAGGTCTGCCGATCCGCCGGGCGACCTTGACAGCTCATGCGATCTCGGGCTTTTTCGCCGCGGTGGCCGGCACGATGCTGATGGCCCAGCTGGGACAGGGTCAACCGACCATTGGCGCGACGTGGGTGCTTCCGTCCTTCGCCGGTCCGATCATCGGCGGCGCCGCGCTCTCGGGCGGGACCGCACCCATCCTTGGCACCGTGCTGGCGATGGTCCTGATCTCGCTGATCGACGACGGGCTCGTGCTCGTCAGCGCGGACCCTTTCTGGGTCCAGTTCCTCATCGGCGCGCTGATCCTCGGTGCGGTCGTTCTTGGACGAACGCGTCTGAGTGAGATCAGGGCGCTCCTCAGGATCTCGCCGAGCAACGCGCGCAGCGTTCGGAGCAGCCTATGAGCGCCGAGCCGAATTCCGTCACGCCCGAGGTACGGCTCGAGGTTTCCGGCATCCGCAAGCAGTTCCCGGGAGTGGTCGCCCTCGACAACGTGTCGCTCCGCCTGCGCGCCGGCGAGATCCACGCGCTGCTCGGCGAGAACGGGGCCGGCAAGAGCACGCTGATCAAAATCCTGACGGGCGTATATCAGCCTGACGAGGGCGAGATCCGGCTCCTCGGCAGCCCGGTGCGCTTTGCCTCGCCGCATTCGGCTCTCGCCGCGGGGATCAGCGTCGTGCACCAGGAGCGCAACCTCATCCCGCAGTTCACGGTTGCGGAGAACATCCTGCTGGAGCGCATCCCGACACGCGGTTTGCAGCTCGTCGACCACACCGCGATCAACCGCCTCGCAATGCCGTGGATCGAGATGGTGGGACTCGACGCTGCGCCGGCGACGCCCGTGGCGGACCTGAGTGTGGCGCAGATGCAGCTGGTCGAGATCGCCAAGGCGCTCTCGTTGCAGGCCCGCATTCTTTTAATGGACGAACCCACCGCCGCCATCACGCCTCATGAGGTGGGTTATCTCTTTCGGATTCTCGGCGACCTGCGCCGGCGGAACGTGGCGCTTGTCTTCGTGAGCCACAAGCTGGAAGAGGTGTTCGAGCTGTGCGATCGAGTTACGGTGCTCCGGGATGGACGGAACGTAGCCACCGACGTCGATGTGGCAACGCTGGATCGAGACCAGCTCGTCACCCACATGATCGGAAGGGCCGAGGTGATTGCCGAGCTGCCGCCCAAACCCGATCCGGGCGAGCCTGTGCTGGAGGTGGCGGGGCTGACCACCGAGGGGGGAGACGCCGCGCTCAGCCTCGTGCTTCGAAAGGGCGAGGTGCTGGGTCTTTACGGTCTGGTCGGAGCCGGGCGCTCGAAGCTCGCCAAGACGCTGGTCGGGGAGATCAAGGTGACCGGCGGCGAGGTGCGGGTTCGTGGCGTGAAAACCCGGATCAACGGCTTCCGCGAAGCACTCGAGAAGCACCGCATCGGGTACGTAAGCGAGGACCGCAAGCAAGAAGGGCTCATCCTTCTGCACTCGGTCCGAGCGAACACATCGATCACGATCTGGCGGCGCCTTCGCACGCTCGGCCAGTGGATCAGGCGCTCGGCCGAGGATGCGGCGATCCTTCCGTCCATCCGCCAGCTCGACGTGAAGGCGCAGTCGCTTGGGCAATCGGTGGGGACGCTCTCGGGCGGCAACCAGCAGAAGGTCAGCATCGCCAAGTGGCTCGCCGCCAAAGCCGAGATTCTGATCATCGACGAACCCACCGTGGGAATCGACATCAAGACCAAGAACGCGCTGCATGAGCTCATCTGGGACCTTGCCGCCAACGGCAGGTCAATCCTGCTGATCTCCAGCGATATGCCCGAGGTGATACGACTGTCCGACCGGATTCTCGTGATGCGGAACCACGCGATCGTCGGCGAGATGCCAAACACCCACAAATATGACGAGATGAGCGAGGCCATCATGGCCCAGCTCAGTTGAAGGGAGTCGAATTGCAAACCTATGGGATGACGCTGATGCTCAAGGATGACGAAGGGATCGTCGACCGCTACCGCCAATACCATCGCGACGCGTGGCCGGAGGTGATTGCCGGCCTGAGAGCGATCGGCATCGCAGAGATGAGGATCTATCTTCTTGGTCGCCGGCTGTTCATGTACATGGAGGCGGTCGATGGATTCTCTCCGGAGCGCGACTTCCCAAAGCTGGCAGAGGACGCACGCTACCGGGAATGGGATGAGCTGATGCGTGGCTTCCAGCAGCCGGCGCCTGAAGCCAGAGCAGGCGAGTGGTGGGCTCCAATGGAGGAGGTCTTCGACCTCAGCCGGAAATGAGCGAGAGAGCCCTACCTGTCCCGCCCTCCCGTCAGACACTGACCGACAGCGTCTACGAGGCCGTCATGGAGCTGGTCATGGACCAGCACATCGAGGCCGGCGCGCGGGTCAACATCGACCTGGTTGCGCGCCAGCTGAATGTCTCGCCCACACCGGTGCGGGAGGCGCTTGCCCGGCTCGAGATGGATGGCCTGGTTGTCAAAGAGCCGCTCCGCGGCTATTCCGTGACTCCGATGCTGGACACCAAGACCTTCAACGACCTCTACGACGTGCGCCGGCTGCTCGAGCCTTTCGCGGCCCGCCGCGCTGCCGAGCGTCGCGACGATAAGGTCTTGGGCGTGCTCGATCGCGAGGTCGACGAAATGCGCCGAATGGTCAGCGCCAGTGCGGGTTCCGACGGAGGCACGTATCACGACTTCCGCGACTTTCCATTGCAGGACGCCCGATTCCACGAGGCGATTGCGGGCACGTCCGGCAACGGCCTGCTGAGCGACACCCTACGGCGCTTGCGCTCGCACTTGCGTCTTTACCGTCTGTATCACCGGTCTTATACGATGGCCATCGCTGCCGCCACGGTGATCGAGCATGAGAGGATTCTTGCTTCGATCCGAGCCCGCGACGCCGATGGCGCCGAGGCGGCGATGCTCCATCACATCAATCAGTCGAGGGAGCGTTCGGAGGGAGCACGGGTTAGATCGGGTAGCCGGCCAACTTAGGTCTCCAGGCACGAGCCACCGCCGTTTGAAATTCAGTCGCTCGTGTCGTCGTACTCGTCGTGGCGGCGCCACCACAAGCCGGTGTCCTGGCGTCCGAGCGGCGCGCGGTCGAGCCACTGATACATGCCCCAGAGGACGTCAATCCCGCGCTCGTAAGCCGAGTAGGTGTGGTAGACAACGCCATCCTCGAGCGCGAAGGCGCTCACGCCGGGCCCTTCTCTCCTGTACGTCGGCCAGTCCGTTCCAACACTCGACGTGAGCTCGGCGATGAACGGATTTTCATCGCGGCCCTCCGGCAGCCGTAAGTCCACAGAGCGGAAGTTGTAATCGACGGCACCCGACTGCCACTCCTCCTTGGTGTGCGCCACATGGAAGTCGTAGTTGAAGTCGCTGCCGAAAGAAGACGCCCAGGGGAAGCCCCAGCCCATCCGCTGCTTGTACGTCTGCAGTTTCACGAGCGGAGCCCGCGACACCGCGTAGAGCGTGACGTCGTGGTTCGCCAAGTGGACGACGGAACCGTCGAAGCCGTCCGCGATAGCGGAGCAGGACGGACACCCTGCCGTGTAGTCGGGCCCGAACATGAAGTGATAGATGAGGAGCTGCGAGCGTCCTCGGAAGAGATCGGCGAGGGACGCTGTGCCCTCATCTGTCTCGAAGCGGTACTCCTTGTCGATTCGAACCCAGGGCAGCTCCTGCCGCCGCTGCGCCAGCTCGTCGCCACGCCGCGTCAGCGCCTTCTCGGCCTCGAGCAGCTCCAGCCGGGCGGCAAGCCACTCTTCACGCGTTCCGATCTTGTGGTCGGTCATTCTTTCTATCCTTTTTCGTTACAACAGGTTGACGTGGGCCGCAGCATCGACGACGTATGACATCGGTGGCGTGAGCCCGGGAACCGACGAGGGCGCGATGACGATAAGAAGTCCAAGTCCGACGATCGCCAGCGCCAGCGGCAAATCGACGGCGGCTTTCGCGGGTAGGAGCTTCTGGGCCAGGACGAGGACCGCGACCACAGCCATCCAGGTGACGCTCATGACGCTGAGCGCCACCAACATCAGCATCAGTCCGAGGCTCGAGCCGACGCAACAGAGCCCGAACTCGAATCCAGAGCCGACGCTCTCGCGGCAGCGCCGGCGGAAGTGCCGCTTGAGCGGCGTGAGCTCGTAGACACCGGCCGCGATTACAAGCGCACCGGCGGCGAAGGGACCGTGCGGCCGGTACAGCGCATACACGGCGACGCCGACGAGTGTCCAGACGGCAAGGTACGACCCGACGAACAGCGGCACTGTGCGCACACCGCGGGCATGAGCGCTTCGTAAGACTGCCGGAGCCGCGCCCGGCAGCATCATCGCTGCCATCATTGCCACCCACAGGGCGACAAAGAACGCGAACGAACCAAGCTGGGTCGCAACGCCCATGTCCATTCCGCTCATCTGCCGGATCGCGACGACCCAGGACGCGGCGGCGAGCCCGAGCGTCGCCGTCAGCGCGGCTGCTGTCGCGGCTGTCGGAGTGCTCGTTCGCGCGATTGCGACTTTGTTGTTCAAAAGCATGGTTCCTTCCTTCATTCCTCGACGAATCGCTTCAGACGGTCGAGCGCTTCGTCCCATCGCTTCGAGACGTGCTGGAGATAGGTTCGCGCCGCTTCCATTTTTTCCAGCTCGAGCTCCCAGATGCGCTCGCGGCCACGCCGCACATCCGAGACGAGCCCAGCCGTGGCGAGCACGTTCAGGTGCTTGGTAACGGCCTGCCGCGTAACAGCAGATCCAGCGGTCAGCCGGGTAATCGAGAGAGGGCCCTCGGAGCTCAGTCGTGCGACCAGCGCCAGCCGGGTTTCATCACCGAGCGCCGCAAACACCGGTGCAGCGCGAGAGACCTCGCGCCAGCCCGCGCTATGAAGCGACATATCGCGCGATGTTCTCCAGCTCCTCAGCCCACCCCGCGTCGTTCATACGAAGTGCTTCAGCACGCCTTGCCGCCGGTATGCGATCGAAGCCTGACTCGACCACGGTGAGCCGGGTCCCCTCCGCGACTTCCTCGAGTTGAAACTCGACCAGCGTGGTGGGCTCGCTCGAATAGTCCACGTCGGATTCGACGGCGTATGGATGCCAGCGATACGCCATCCGGCTCTCGGGATCCATCCGCTCGATGGCTATCTCGATGGTCACGTTCCCATGGCCGGGCAGCGCGATCTGGCCATGGGCACGACCGCCTGGTGCGAACGTACCTTCAAGCTTCATGCCGAACCAGGCGCCGAACTCTTCGGCGTTGGCAAGCGCGCGCCAGACACGCGAGCGGGGTGCGCGCAGAACGATCTCCTTCTCGATGCGGTCAGTGGAGTTATGCAACTTCATGGTTGCATCTTAGCGCCGCCAGCCATGAAATGCAACCGGGACATTGCATATCGACCGTCCTTAAAGGCAGACTCGCAGCGGATGCTTGCTGGCTCGGCGACCTCGGCGAGCGCGCTTAAGCAAGTCGTCCTCAGCTCAGCGCTTTCTTCACGAGCGCGCCGATCCTTGCCTCTTCGGTGGCAGTCAACGTCTTAAGCGCGAAAGCGACCGGCCACAGGCCGCCTTCGTCGAGGTGCGCCGCGTCGCTGAAGCCGAGCGTCGCGTACCTCGTTTTGAACTTCTTTGCGTCTTGGAAGAAGCAGACGATCTTGCCGTCCCTGGCATACGCGGGCATCCCGTACCAGAGTTTCGGCGTCAGGCCTGGCGCGCTGGCTTTGATGATCGCGTGGAGCCGCTTTCCCATTGCGCGATCCGGTGTCGCCATCGTGGCGATCTTCGCGAGCACGATGCCGTCCCCCTCGACGCTGTCTTTGGCCGCCTGCAGCTCTTTGATGCGCTGCCTCATCGCGCCTTTTTCCTCGTCCGTGAACCCTTTGCCCTTGGACGCCTTGGGGGTAACGCTGGCGCGAGTCGCGGGCTTCCGCGTGCCCTTCTTTGCAAGTTTTCTCTCAGCCATCGTTCCGTTCTCCTCTCCGAGATTTGATGGGGACGACCCTCATGCTAGGGAGCTGCCGCCGCGGCGGCTTCTCGAAAACTGATCGATTGCCTCGCCACCCCCGCCGCGACGCACCTGGCCCGACGATCAGGAATCGAGAAGCGCCGATCACCGACCCGAACCTTGCGTGTTCGCTATAGAGATCACCATGCCAGCACTTTCAGGACGCGTCAGCCTCACCAGGATTCGCGCCACCGTCTCCTTTGGACGGGTGCACCGACGTGTTCTGGTTGCGGGCAATAGCGGACGGGGAGTGGGGTGGGACCCCAGCGGCGCAAGGCACCTGGGGGGCGACGTAGCATGATCTCGCAGATGACCAGCGCTCCCGCCGCGGCGCAGCACTTGCGCGATCTCGCGCGGTTGCGCCGAGTCCGCGACCGGATCGACCGGGAGTACGCGCAGCCGTTGGACGTCGAGGCGCTCGCCCGCGGTGCCTACATGTCGGCCGGCCACCTCAGCCGCGAGTTCCGGCTCGCCTACGGCGAGTCGCCGTACAGATATGTGATGACGCGACGCATCGAGCGCGCAATGGCGCTGCTGCGTCGTGGCGACCTCAGCGTCACCGAGGTCTGTTTCGCGGTCGGCTGCTCGTCGCTCGGCACCTTCAGCACTCGCTTCACAGGGTTGGTCGGTGTGCCGCCCAGCATCTATCGAGAAAAGACAGATCGTGCGACGGCGGAGCTGCCGTCGTGCGTGTCGAAGCAGGTGACCAGACCGATCAGGAATCGAGAAGCGCCGGTCACCTAGCCGCAATTAGCATCACCGCCATGGACATCACGATTCACTCGACCTTCCTCCCGCATGACGACCCGAACGCATCCCTGGCGTTCTATCGCGACACCCTCGGCTTCCAGGTCCGCAACGACGTGGAATACCGCGGGATGCACTGGATCACGGTCGGCCCCGCCGACCAGCCCGGCACTTCCATCGTCCTTTACCCTCCGGCCGCCACCCCCGGCGTCACCGCCGAGGAGCGCCGCACGATCGTCGAGATGATGGCCAAGGGCAGCTACGCCCGCATCATCCTGGCCACCGCCGACCTCGACGGCACCTTCGCGCGGCTGGAGGCCAGCGGCGCCGACGTCATCCAGGAGCCGACCGAACAGCCGTATGGCGTGCGCGACTGCGCCTTCCGCGATCCCGCGGGCAACGAGATCCGCATCAACGAGCTGCGCTGAGCCTCCGGCGATCGCAGCCATCCGGCCGCCGCCTACGTCGGCACCTGACCGAGGCCCTCGCAGACGATGTCCCTTCCCCGCGACCAAAATTGAGGCATGAACGAGGTCTTCGCGCCGGTGCGGATCGAAACGGTGACGCTGGGCGAGACGTGGATAGCGATCGCGGCGGCAATTCTGAAAGACGGTGTCGCAGGGAGCTGGGAAGGACTGCCAATCGTCGAGGTGTTCCGCGCGACGCTCGACGTGCATTCACCGACCGCGGACGACCCGATCATTGCCGAGCATGGCGATCCCGAACGCCTCGCCTGGATGCACGCGAACTTTACCGACCTCTCCCGAGTGCCAGAACTCGGTGACTCCGACAGCTATGCGACCCGCCTGTATGACTACGCCCACGCGGGCCGCGACCAGATCCGCTGGGTGATTAACAGGCTGGCCGCCAATCCGTCGGCGCGCGACGCGACGCTCACGACGTTCCAGCCGTTAACAGACACCAGCTACATCCCATGCGTCAGCCTGCTCGACTTCTGGCTTGTCAAGGGTGAGCTGCAGCTCGCCGTCTACGCTCACGCCATCGATTTCGGTACGAAGGGCTACGCGAATCTGGTCGAGCTCGCAGCACTACAGGCTCGCGTGGCTAACGACCTGGGTGTCGGGATCGGCACGCTGACGATGACGGTGAAGTCGGCCCACATTTATCAAACCGAGCTTGATCTGATGCGACGCCTCATCGCGGCGACCTAGGGTTAACCACCCGTCTGGTTAGGATCTGCTGGTGGGACGCCTTACGTCTCCCAATGTTGTAAACGTCGCCGACCTCCGGCGAATCGCTCAACGGCGACTGCCACGGGTCGTGTTCGATTACATCGACGGCGGTGCGGACGATGAGGTCACCTTGCGCGCCAACTGCCGCGTTTTTGAAGATGTGACCTTCCGTCCGCACGGCGCGGTTGCCACCGCCGCTTGCGATCTTCGCACGACGGTGCTCGGGATGCCACTTGCCCTCCCGTTTCTGCTGGGGCCGATCGGCAGCACGCGCATGTTCTACCCACATGGCGAACCCGTCGCCGCCCAGGCCGCCGGCGTCGCGGGGACCGCCTACACGCTTTCGACGCTGGCGGGCTCATCCATAGAAGAGGTGCGCGCGGCGTCCGCCGGTCCAGTCTGGTATCAGCTGTACCTGGTCGGTGGACACGATGTCGCAAAGAAGGCGATCGCCCGCGCGCGCACCGCGGGTTACTCTGCCCTTGTCGTCACGATCGACACGGCGGTAGCGGGCCCGCGCGAGCGCGATGCACGCAACGGAACGAAAGAGCTGCTTTCACGGCGCGTTTGGTCGATGCTGCCATTCGTGCCCCAGTTCGTCCTGCGGCCGCGATGGCTCAGCGGCTTCTTGTCGGACGGCGGGCTGATGAAGTTTCCCAACGTCGTACTCGCCGATGGGCCGATGCAGTACGCAGAGGTCGGCAAAGCGCTAGAACAATCCACGGTGTCGTGGCAGGACTTCGGTTGGATCCGCGAGGCCTGGGACGGACCAATCGTCGTCAAAGGCGTGCTGACGGGGGAGGATGCGCAGCGCGCGGTTGACGAAGGCGCGAGCGCAATCGTCGTGTCCAATCACGGAGGCCGCCAGCTCGATGGCGTCTCGCCGACCCTGCGCGTGCTGCCTGAGGTGGTCGCCGCAGTGAACGGGAAGGTCGAGGTGCTGATGGACGGCGGAATTCGTCGCGGCAGCGACATCGTCAAAGCGCTATGTCTCGGTGCGCGCGCGGTTCTGATAGGGCGCGCCTATGCGTACGGCCTCGCCGCGGGCGGCGGACCCGGCGTCGCCCGCGCGATTGAGATTTTGACCGCTGACATCGTGCGTACGCTCAAGCTGCTGGGATGCGCCTCGACGGCGGATCTCAATCGGTCTTTCGTCGACGTTCCGTCGGATTGGGGTCCATGAGGCGGGCCAAATCCCGGACACAATAGAGGCAATGTAGTGAGCGTCTGTCGGGGCCTGAGGTCGTGGCTTTAATCCGTGTCAAGGCGATCGGGCGCAAGAAGGCCACCCAGTCCCAGGTCTCGCCATATGCCGTCAGCGATCACGCTCGGTGGCGAGCCGATATCCACCCGAATGTGCGGTTCGTCCTGGGTCGGATCTACGAGGTCGGCGAACTGACTGTCGAGCAAGCTCGACGGCATGAAATGCGCTTGCCGCGCCGCCAGGCGTGGCGTGATGGTCGCCTTGGAACCGGCCAGAAATACAAAGAGAAGACCCGAACCGCGTCGGTTGATCACGTCTCGATACGAACGCTTGAGAGCCGAACAGGTGATGAGCCCGTTTTCACCGGCGTCCAACCGCCTGCCAATCCACTCCGCGACAGCCGCGAGCCAGGGCTCGCGGTCAGCGTCGGTAAGAGGATGTCCAGCCTTCATCTTCTCGATGTTCGTCTGCGGGTGCAGCGAGTCACCTTCCTCGAACGGCCAACCCAGGCGATCCGCCAGTAGCCCTGCCACCGTCGTCTTTCCGCAGCCGGAGACGCCCATGAAGACCAGCACCACAGGTTCCATCTTGGAACGAGACGGCCTCACCGATCCCTGCCTCGAGCATTGCGGAGGGCGGCTTGCTCGCCTCGTCGCGCTCGACGACCTAGCTTCAGACCAATGTGTAGGTCGGGTTCGGTGCGATGTGGGCTTCCCAGTCACCGGCGTTTCCGGCCTGCTTGACCCACACATCGAATAGGTAGGTGCCGGTCGTAAGCGGCGTGTTCCAGGTGGCAGTGGCGCTCGGGCTGTAACCCTGGAGAATCGTCCAGGCGCCTCCGGGCGCCAGAACCCAGAACTCATAGAGCGGGTTGGGGCAGCCGGACGAGTTGGCGTTCAACTGTATCGACGTGCCCGCTGTGGCCGGTGAAGCTGGATTGAATGCCAGCGTCGACGAAGTGCAGGGCGAACCTGCCTGGAGCAAATCGGTGGGGTTGGGCGAGATGTGAGCCTCCCAGCTCGCGGACGAGCCAAGCTGCTTGGCCCAGATGTCGAAGAGGTACGTCCCGGTGGTCGCGCCGGCCGTGTTCCACACGGCGGTCGAGCTCGAGCCGTACGGCTGCAAGATCGCCCACGCGCCGCCGGGAGGCTGGATCCAGAACTGGTATTGCGGGTTCGGACAGCCTCCGGCAACTCCGCTGAGCGTGACCAGGGTGCCAGGGGCCTGCGGGGCCAGCGGAATGGGTGTCTTCCACGTGGACGAGCTGCAGGGCGCTGCGGGCTGCAACGTGTATGCCGGGAGCGGCAAAGTGTGAGCCTCCCAGGCTGCCGTGGAACCCGAATGCTTGACCCAGATGTCGAAGTTGTAAGTACCTGTCAGGAGTCCAGTGGTGTCCCACATCGCCGCGGAGCTCGGGCTGTAAGCCCGCAGGATGGCCCATGCTCCACCGGCAGGCTGGATCCAGAACTGGTACAGCGGGCTGGCGCAACCACTCGCCGTGCCGCTCAAGCCGACCAGCACGCCCGGCGATTGAGGCGAAGGCAAGGTCGGCGCATTCCACGCGACGGAAGTACAGACCGCCGAGGCCTGGAGGTTGTAGCTCGCGATGCGGGAGATGTGGACGTTCTGGTCGCCGGAGCCTGCTTGCCTTCCCCAGGCATCGAAGTCGTAGGTCCCCGCCGCCAGGGCCGCGGTGTGCCAGCTGGCGGTGGCGTTCGGGCTGAACGACTGCAGCACGGCCCACTTGCCGCCGGGGGGCAGGATCCAGAACTCGAACTCCGGGCTCGAACAGCCCGTTGCGGCCCCAGTGAGGACAACGGTGACTCCGACGAACTGAGGCGACGACGGGCTGGCGCCAAGCGTCACGGCGCCGCAGGCGGCGTTGGCCGGATGAACCGGCTCAGCCGGCTGACCCGGCTGGGCTGATTTGCTTGGCTGGGCGGGGTTGCTTGTCGGTCTGGTAGACGCAGTGGTGGTTCCCTCGCCTGGTTGGTTCCCGTCCGCCTGCTGGTTCGCCGCGTCATCGCCTCTCTGGGTGCGCTCCAAAGCCACCATGCTCTCGTAGGCGAGACGCAAGGACGCGGACTGCTGAACGTTGCCTGAGGGAGCTGCGGTCGAGGGTCCACACGCGGCGGCGAGGAGGGCGCCCACACAGGTGCCGACCAGCACTGTCCGTCCGACCGCCGACCAGGTCCGTCCCAAGACTTTGCTCCTAGCTACCGCGTGAATGTGAATACGTAACGCTTCGTTCAAGCCCGGCGGTCGCAATTTCTTGCGGATAGGTGGATCGCGCCTCCGCTCGCGGCTCGCGCGCGAGGACGCTAGTCCTGGGCGAGGACCCTTGTATAGGCGGCCGCCAGAACCACGATGATCGCCCCGTAGAGGACCTGCTTTACCGCATCGGGTACGTCCAGCAGGGTCAGGACGCTGTTCAGCACGGTCAGGATGAGGGCGCCGACCACCGTGCCCGAGTAGCTCCCGCTCCCACCGAAGATCGAGGTGCCGCCAATCACAACCGCCGCCACCGACGGGAGAAGCAGCACGTTCGCCAGCCCAAGGTCGGCGGCATTCACCGTTCCCGCCAGGACGAGCCCCGCCACCGCGCTGAGCAAGCCACACGCTGCGTAGTTGGCGAGCAGGACCTGCCAGGACCGGACTCCAGCCAGGCGGACTGCTTCGGGATTGTCACCCAAGGCGAAGAGGAGGCGCCCGTATCCGGTGCTTCGCAAACCGACGATGAGCAGCGCTGCCAGCAGCGCCCACAAGAACAGGCTGACCGGGACGTAACCGAGCACGGTGCCCCCGCCAAGAACGTGAATCACATCGGGAACCCCGGGCACGCTTCGAGCGAAGGCCTGGGCATAGACGTTGAGGCTGCCTGTGACGACCAGGCCCATGGCCAGGGTCATGATCAACGGCTGAACCTTGAAAACCGAAACCCCGGCGCCGTTGATGACACCGACCACGACGCCCACCAAAAGGCCGAGGAAAATCGAGCGCCAAACACCGTAGGGAGACTGGCTGGCCATGATGTACGCGGCCGCCGTCGCGACATTGGCGACAGAGAGATCGATGCCTCCGGTCAGAACGACCAGGGTTTGGCCGGCGGCAAGGATTCCGAGGGGTGCCGCGAACAGCAGGATGTTGGAGACCCAGTTCGCATTAACCGCGCCTGGCCGGATCACCTCGATCAGCAGCGCAAGGCCCAGGAGCAGTGCCAGCAGCACGATGATCGAGCGCTGCTGCAGAACGCGCATGGTTCTCGCGGGAGTGCCGATCATCGGCGACGCAGCAGCATGCCCAGGCCTCCAGCCATGACGACCAAGACGATGAGCACGCCCTGGATCATTTGACCGTAGTTCGGGTCGATGCCCAGATAGATGAGGTCGGCCGGGATGAGAGCCAGGATGTAGGCGGCGGCGATCGGGCCGAGCATCCCGCCGCGTCCGCCGGCCAGGCTGACGCCGCCCAGCACGATCGCCGACACACCGCTCAGCGTGTAGTAGTTACCCGCGAGCGGTGCGCCGATGCCGGTCGTCATGGTGAGCGCCAGACCGCCCGCCGCGGCAAAGAATCCGCCCACCGCATACGCCAGGAGCCGGCTCAGGCTGATGTTGACACCGGAACGAAACGCGGCGTTGCGCTCGCTTCCCGCCGCGTAGATGCCCAGTCCTAGACGGCTGCGCTTCAAAGGAAACCAGACCAGAGGGACGATCAGCAGCACTAGAAAGGCATTTGGTATCCACGGCGACCCTGTCGAGCCTTGTGCCAGATTCTGAAACTCGACCGGGACTCCAGGTGTCGGTTTGGCCAGCACCAGCAGCGCGACGCCGGCCCAGACAAACGACATGGCAAGCGTGATGACGATGTCGGGCACCCGCGTGATCACTATCGCCGCGCCGTTGACAGCTCCCGCCAGGGTGACGGCTAGGAGGACGAGCACTGACGCCACCAGGGCGTAGTTGAAGTCATGGCCGAGCATGGCGCGGACAGCCAGCACGTTCGCCAGCGCCATCAGCGGTCCGACAGAGAGGTCGATGCCACCCCCCAACACCACCACGGTCTGTGCCACGGCGGCAAAAGCCAGGGGCAGTGCACCGAGGGCGAGCGAGCTCCACTCGAAGGCACCGTAGTCGGGCTTGATGGCAACGCTGACCCCGAGCAGCACGAGCAGCAGGACGTGGACGGCGATGGTCCAACCCTGGCGGCGCAGGACCCGGCGGATGAGCAAGCCGGACGGGCGTGGCAGAGCGGCGACAGCGGTGGCCATCAGCTCTGCTGGTGCATGTCGATTTCTGCCGGCAGGCCATGTGCCGCGCGAAGCAAAGCCTGTTCGTCCGCTTCCGAAGCAGGCATCTCCTGTACCAACCGGCCGCCGAACAGAACGATCACCCGGTTGCAGGCGAGCTGGATCTCGGGCAGCTCGGACGTGAACAAAAGGACAGCCGAGCCGTTGGCGGAGAGCTCACGCACAAGGCCGTAGATCTGCCGTTTCGTACCGATGTCGATGCCTCGCGTCGGGTCAAAACAAAGGAGGGTGTCGAAGCCTGCGACCAGCCATCGCGCGATGCCGACCTTTTGCTGGTTCCCGCCGGAGAGGCGGCGCACCTCCGACTGGACGCGGCTGTCAATCTGCAATCGCTTGATCCCGGACTCGACGCGTTTTTTTTCCACGCGCCCGTTGATCAGGCCCCATCTGCGGACCCGGTTGACCAGAGGCAACGCGATGTTCTCGCGGACGGAGCGCTGACGGAGCAGAGACTGCAAACGCTCGGCCGGCACGAGCACGACTCCCACCCTGATGGCGTCGGCCGGATGCCGGAAGGTGCGCTGCTTGCCGCCCACGAGGATCGCGCCTGACTCCGGCCGGCGAACGCCCGCGAGGCAGTCGAAAAGCTCCTGCTGGCCCTGGTCTTCGAGCGCCGCGACACCCAGCACCTCGCCGGCGTGAAGCGTGAAGCTGACGCCTTGCAGCGTTCCGCATTTCAGGTCGCGAACCTCGACCGCGACGGGGCCGGGGGAAAAAGCCGAAGGCGATGCAGCCTCGGCGGCGACCTCCTCGGCCACCGCGCCCAGCATCAGCCTGACAATCCGCTCCTCTCCGCCCTGCGCAGGCTCGACCACCCCGACCGTCGATCCGTCGCGGAGCACGGTGGCCCGGTCACAAAGCGCTGTCACTTCCGCAAGGCGGTGGGAGATGAAAATCACCGACCGGCCGGAAGAGCGCAGCTCGCGGGCCACGTTGAACACCAGCGCCGTGAGGTCGGCGGGCAGTGACGCTGTGATCTCGTCGAGAAGCAACACCTGAGGCTCGATGGCAAGCGCTCGAGCGAGGTCGAGCAGCGAGAGGGTCGGCCGCGCCAGATCCCGCGGCAATTCGTTGAGGTCAAACCCGTCGAGTCCGAGTTGAGACAGGTAGCGGCGAAAAGTGGCGACCGGCGTGGCAGTCAGCTTCAGGTTCTGCATGACCGTCAGGTCTGGTACTAGCGAAGGGTCCTGGTAGACGCAGATGAGACCGGCATGCCGCGCCTCGGCAGTAGAGCGAAAAGAGACCGGCAAGCCGCGCAGCTGAATGCTGCCGCCGTCGGTGCCCAATGCGCCGGTCAAGATTTTCACGAGGGTGCTCTTGCCGGCCCCGTTGGCGCCCATCAGGGCATGGATCTCGCCGGCCCGCACGCTCAGGTCGGCCGAGCGAAGAGCAACCACAGGCCCGAATCGTTTGGCCACGGCGCGGGCCTCCAGGATGGCGCCACTCGCCGTAGGTTCTGCTGGGTTGGATTTCATCGGAGCGAGGGACGCGGGCTCCGAGCCCGCGCCCCCATTTGATTTAGGCAGGGCCCTGGCAGGCGACCAGGTCGGCCTTCGTGTAAGTCGTGTACGGCTTGACGTCGAACGCGACGCTGTAGTAGGGGTCCAGGCCCGAGTCGTACGTCGACGCAAGCTTGGAAACGCCGGCTGCGGTTGTGTTGTCCCAGACCTCCGGCGTCAGGAGGATCTGGTGGGCGTAGGTCTTGCTCTTGGTGAGCGCGGCCAGACCCACGGCGAGACCCGCCCCGCCGATCGGCGGCGGGTTGGTCACCGCAGCACCTGACAATCCCTGCGTGCTGAGCGTTGCCAGCTGCTGCACGAACTTGTTGTTGTCGGCGCCCACGATGGGGACGAAGGTCTTCTTCGCCGACTGGAAAGCGTCAACGATCGTCGAGTCGATACCCGACGTCCAGACGCCGTCGAACTGGGTGCCCGACGTGAAGATGTCCTTGATCTGCTGTGCCGCCGGGTCAAGTGACCAGCCGGTGAAGGTCTGCTTGACGACCTTGACGTTCGGATAGGCGGCCAATGCGGTGGTCAGGCCCTGGTGCCGGTCGGTGTCGGCGGGAACGCCGTTGATGCCGCGCATCTCGATGATGTTGCCCTTGCCGTTCAGCTTCTTGGCCAGCCACTCCGCGCCCAGGCGCCCATACGCGACCTGGTCGTTGGTCACTATGTAAGCCGACGGTTCGGAGACCGCCTGGTCCACGGCGACCACGACGATGCCCTTGTCGGTCGCCTGCTTGATGACCGTGTTGAGCGCGTCACGGTCGGAAGGGTTGATCACGATCACGTTCGCACCAGCCGAAATCAGACTGCGAATGTCCGCGATTTGCTCTGTCGGCCCGCCGTTGCGGTTGGCGACGATCACCTTCGACACGTTGCCGGATGCCTTCGCCTGTGCCTTGATCGAGCAGATCATCTCTTCGCGCCAGCCGTTGCCGGTCAGCGTGTTCGAGACCCCAACGACGTACTTCGTGGGGCCGGTGCTCGGCTGGTTGCCGCCACATGCGGCGAGAGCCACCGCTCCCACGATCAAACCGACCAGCACTCGCGCGTGCGCTACTGGCCATTCACGATTTCCCATACGCGTCTCCTCCTCTGTTCGATATGGCCCTGTTGGGCCGGATGGTTACCGCCGCCGGCGTCGTCCCTTCCCTTCACCTCCTGTCAAGTGGCGAGGCTCTTTGCCGCGCGACGTGCGTACTCGCGGTAAGCAGCCTCGAAGAGCTCCTCTGATCGCTGCCGTCCGACTTCGCTCGCGCTGGTGATCACCGGGGGCAATTTCCCCATTGCCAAAAGCAATTCCGCCGTCCGGACCTTGATCGCGTCGGCGATGGCCACTGCGGCCAGCGTCGATCCAGGGCCGATTGGGGTCTCCGGCAATCCTTCAAGTCGGGAGAGTGCGTCTCCAGCGGGAGTGCAGAGATCGATCACTACATCCGCCTCATCCAGGAGCCGGCCACCGACCTCTTCCTCGACCTGACCCGCCCTGGACTGGGTGACCGAGGTGACCGCGATCACGGGAAGGCCCCGGCGCCTGGCCCCGCGCGCCATCTCCACGACCACCGCCCCGAGCCCGCTTGCGGAAAAGACGACGAACGCGTCCTTCGCTCCGAACTTGAAGTTCGACAGGATGACTTCGGCGAGTCCTGGCATGCGCTCGATGAACATCGCCTGCCGCTGCCCATTTGCCCCGACCACCTGCGTGTGAAAGGTCATCGACAGCTCGACGATCGGGTGAAAGCCCGGATACGAGCCGTAGCGCGGAAACATCTCTTCCACTGGAATCCGCGAGTGCCCGGTACCGAAGAGATGAACGAGGCCACCCGAGCTGATCGCCTCTGCGCAAATCCGGCAGGCGCGTTCGATCGAGTCGGCCTGCGACTCCTGGATCTTCTCCAGCACCTTGATTCCCGCCGAGATCCAGCTCGTGCTCGAACTCATAGCTCTCAACCGGTGACCTTGGAGTCGATTTGCACCGGTTCCCAGTGTCCACTCTTCATCGACTTGTAGGCCGCGTCAAGAACGCTATTGACTACGTAGCCGTCGACGAAGTCCTCCCGCGGCTTTTTGCTGCCGGCGTAGCACTCGACGAAGTGGCGCATCTCCTCCTGGTAGCCATAGACGCGGGCCTCGTCGGGGATGGGGAACACCCATCCGGTCTCCGCGTCGGCTTTCTCCATCAGGTAGCCCGCGGGCTCCTCGATGAAGGCCCGAATCCGGGTCGAGCTCGTATCCGTGATGATCCGGCCCTTGGTGCCATAGACCTCGTTGCGAAGCTCCATCCCGCCCTTGGCCGTCCACGAGGCTTCGGTCAGGGAGGTGCGGCCGTCTTCCAGCCGGAGCAGCAGCACTGCGTTGTCCTCGCCCTTTGTCTTCTCCGTATGGACGAGGGTTGCGCCCCAGGCAAACACGTCTTTGATCTTGTGTTCCTTGCCGAAGAAGTAGCGTGCGGCCTCGACGGTGTGGCAGCCCATGTCAAGAAGAGCTCCTCCACCCGCGGTTTCGGCGTCCCAGAAGTGCGGCGCATGCGGGCCGGAATGGGCCTCGCGAGCGCGCACGGTCAGCAACTCACCGATCGCGCCCTTTTCGATCATGTCCCGCGCTCGCATCACGTCCGGCGAGAAGACCTCAGTCTCGGCGTAGCAATGCATGACACCGGCTGTGCGCACGAGGTTCACCATCTCGGCAGCCTCCGCGCCGTTGCGAGCCAGCGGCTTCGTGCAGACGATCGCCTTCTTCGCGCCGGCGGCCACGCGGACCGCCCGCAGGTGAAGGTGGTTGGGCAGGCCGATCACGACCATGTCCACATCGGATTCCGCGCAGAGCTCTTCCATGCTCGTGAAGCTGCGCTTTATCCCATGGCGCCGTCCGAACTCTTTGGCTCGCTCTGCGGAACGCGAGTAGTTGGCCACCACCTCGGCGCCCGGCACGTCGCGCAGTCCGTCCATGTAGAAGTCGGCGACAAAGCCAGACCCCAGCATCCCGATCTTGACCATCGGTTACCTTGCCGCCGCCGCGGTCGCGCCGGCCTTGCGTGCCTTGAACTCATCGAGCATGGCAGCCGTCTGGGTCGCGCCGACGCGCGTGACTCCGATCTCGAGCACCTCGAGCAGGGCGTCAAGCGTTCGAATGCCATGCGCGGCTTTGATCCCGATGCGCGGGGACACCGACTGCCTCATGAGCTTCAAGTCCGCCACGGTGGCGCCGGTCGGAGCGTAGCCGGTCGAGGTCTTCACGTAGTCGGCGCCCGCTGCTTCGACGAGGCGGCAGCCGCGTACTTTTTGCTCGTCGGTCAGGTATGCGTTCTCCAGGATCACCTTGACCAGGGCGCCGTCGGCGTGGGCCACGTCGACCACCGCAGCGATCTGGTCCTGGACGTATTTGTCGTCGCCGGAGATCAGCGCTCCGATGTCGATCACCATGTCCAGCTCGCGCGCGCCATCCTGAAGCGCAAGGCGCGACTCGAAGACCTTGGTTTCGGTCCGTGAATCGCCGTGCGGAAACGCGATCACCGTGCCCACGGCGACGGTGGTGCCGGCAAGCAGCTTGTGAGCCCGCGCCACGTCGCGCGGGCGCACGCATACCGACGCCACGTCGTAGCGGGCGGCGAGGAGGCAGCCGGCCTCCACGAATGGATCATCCAGCTCGGGCTTTAGCAACGAGTGGTCGATCGTCTTGGCGACGTCGCTGTAGCTGAGAGTGTCGAAGAACGAGGTCATTCAGAGCTCCTCAAACAACAAGTGGACGAAGTGTGTTGCGGGCCAGCAGAAACCCACGCTTGACGAGATCGAGGTCGCCTTCGAACTTGCGGTCCTCGTGCTCGACCGAAACCACCCAGTCATAGCCGGAGGCGTAGAGCGCGCCCATGAAGCGGTCCCACCGCACCTCACCGAGACCGGGCAGCCGCGGCACCTGCCACCCAACGCCCAGCGACATGACGCCGTTCTCGTAAAGACCGTCGCGGTCGACCTCGAGGTCCTTCGCGTGCACGTGAAAGATGCGCGGCCCGAACTCCCGGATGGCTCGCTCGATGTCGATGAACTGCCAGACCAGGTGCGAGGGATCGAAGTTGAGACCGAAATTCTCGTCCGGGATGATCTTGAACATCTGCCGCCACAGGGCCGGTGAGGAGGCGAGGTTGCGGCCTCCGGGCCACTCGTCGGCGGAGAAGATCATCGGACAGTTCTCGATCGCGATCTTCACTCCACTCTCACTGGCGAAGCGCACAAGCGGCGGCCAGACCTGCTTGAAGTCCTCGAGGTTGTCGGCGACCGACCGGCTCTGGTCGCGCCCGACGAAGGTCCCGACGACATCCACATCGAGCCGCTTGGCGGCCGCAATCACGTGACGGAGGTGATCGTTGGCCGCCTTCCTGGTTGCGGCGTCAGGGTCCAGGTTGTTGGGGTAGTAGGCGAGGGCGGAGATGACCAGGTTGTGGCGGCGCAGCATTTCGTGCACCTTCTTCGCGCCGGCGTCGTCGAGCGTCTCCACGTCGATGTGGCTGACGCCCGCATAGCGGCGGCGCTCACCCCCGCTCGACGGCCAGCAGGCGATTTCAAGCGCCTCGAAACCGTTGGCCGACGCCCACTGCGCGACCTCCTCGAGGCTCAGAGCGGGAAACGCCGCCGTGAGCAGGCCCAGCTTCATCGCGCGCTCCTCGCCCCGGCCTGTCGCTTTGCCCGCTCGACGTCGACCCAACGTCCTTCCTTCGCGCTGCGCGCGACGGCCTCGCATACGAGCATCTCGTCGTGGCCATCCGCAAACGTCGGGTAGCCTTCGCCGGGCTTGCCGGCAGCCACGGACCTGTAGACGGCCGCGTACAGCGCTCTGAAGGTGTCCGCGAAACCTTCGATGTGCCCGCCCGGCAGGAACGCGGCCCGGCTTCCTTCCGCGTTCATCAGCGAGGCGTCGCGCGGCAGCAGCTCGTTGGGTCGGCCTCGGTGACCGATCCAAAGCTCGTCGGGCTGCTCCGAGGTCCACGCCGCCGCGGACTCGGCGCCATCGATCTCAACGCGTAGGGAGTTCTTCCGGCCCGCACTGATCTGGGAAACGGTCAACGCGCCGCGGACGCCGTCTTCGTAGCGGAGAAGGATGGTGGCTGTGTCTTCGGTGTGGATCTCGCGGGCGACCGTCTTCGCGTGGCGCTCGGTCGCGAAGGTCTCCACCGGCCCGGCCGGCTGGTGGCGGACCTTGATGAAAGTCGTGAGATCGGCCATCACGGCTGTGATGCGCTTGCCGGTCAGGAACGTCGTCAGGTCCATCCAGTGCGATCCGATGTCAGCGACGGCTCGCAAATCGCCACCCAGCTCGGGTTCGAGACGCCAGTTCCAGTCCGTGTCGAGAAGCAGCCAATCCTGAAGGTAGTGACCCGAAACCAGCCGAACCTCGCCGAGACCGCCTTCGGCGACGAGTCCATGGAGGTGCTGGCACAGCGGATAAAAGCGGATGTTGAAATTCACCGCGTGCACGCGCCCCGTTGCCTCCGCGAGCTCGACCAGCTCCGCGGACTCGCTCGAGGTCATCGCGAGCGGCTTTTCACAGACCACATGCTTCCCAGCCGCGAGCACCGCCTTGGCGTGGGTGTAGTGGAGGTGATTGGGCGACGTGATGTGGACCACGTCGACCCGCGGATCCGCCAGCATCGCCTCGAAGCTCTTGTACGCCGGTGGCAGTCCTAGCTGGCGAGACTTTGTCGTTGCCCGTTCGAGGCTCGAGCCCACCACGCCGTGGACTTGCACGCCATGTCGCCTGAGCGCCTCCACGTGCACCACTCCGATGAACCCAGTCCCGACCACCGCAGCACCGATCTCGGTGATGCTTTTCACGAGCTGCCCTCCGCGCGCATTCGCGAGCCTGCGACGGCTGCATCTTCAACGACGAAGTCGACGTCCAGCGCGTAGCGGTCGGCGGGATAGCGCGACTCGGTGTACTCGAGAGGGCGCCCTCGCTGGTCGAGGATGATGCGTCGCTCCACCAGCATCGGTTCGCCGCGATTCATCTGTAGCCAGCGCGAGTCATCGGCACCCGCGGACTCCGCCCACAGCGTCGCCCTACCGCGAGTAGGAAAACAACCCGCGCTCACGAGGACCGCGTGCAGCGATTCCTTCTCGAGGTTCGCCTTCAGCACCGCGGTGGCGGTGCGACCGTGAAGGCGGCAGATCTCCACCGCGATCGGCCGTCCGTCCGCCAGCCGGATCCGTTTCAGCAGGACCAGCTTCTCGCCGTCTTTGAGCTGAAGCCGGTCTGCCTCCTCGCGCGATGGCGCCCGCAAGGCTCGTGTCAGCAGCTGTGAGCTCGGCACATGTCCACGGCGCCGCATCTCGTTGGAAAAGCTGAGCAGGCTGTTGGCTCGGCGGTGGGTCGGTGAGTTGCCGACGAAAGTGCCTCGCCCCGGCACCCGCAGGACAAGCCCTTCCTGGGCCAGGCGGTGAACCGCGTTGCGTGCCGTCATGCGACTCACGCCGAACTCCTCGCAGAGCTCCGCGTCCGAGGGCAGGGGGTCGCCTGGCGCCATTCCCGCCAATCGCTTGCGCAGCGCTTGCTCGATCTCGAGATAGCGGGGTGTGTAGGAGACCTCGCCAGAGTGATCAGCCACCACCATCGCCGGGTCTAAATGTATAGCTATCTAGACAAAATGCAATAGTTGCTCTAGTGAACAGCCGCCTCGGCGCCGTAGATCGCGGCCCCAATGGCCCCTGCCCAGGTGCCAAGCTCAGCTCGCACCACTTCGATTCGCTCCGCCTCGGTGACGTGAACGCGCCGGCGCAGCTCGGCCCGAATGGGCTCCAGCAAAAGGTTTCCGGCCGCGGCGACCCCTCCGCCGATCACGACGCGATCCACCGTCAGCATCACCACCACGTTGCACACGCCGATGCCGAGGTACCGTCCGGCATCGGTCAGCCCTTGCCGCGCGCGGCGGTCACCGGCGCGGGCCGCCTCGACAGCCTTCTCGACCGTGGGTTGGCCGCACGCGGCGACGATCGCGTCTGCTCGGGCGAGTGTCTCGAGGCAGCCATTGTTTCCGCAGTTGCAGGGGGGACCGTCGGGCAGGATGGTCTGGTGGCCGAACTCCCCGGCCGTCCCGTCATAACCGAGATAGAGCCGGCCGCCGAGGATGGGTCCCCCACCCACGCCGGTACCGAGCGTGATGCCCAGCATCGAGGCGGCTCCTCGCCCGGCGCCGAGGCGATGCTCGGCCAGCGTGAAAGCCCGAGCATCGTTGACGAGCCGGGCTGGAACTTGAACAGCATTGGCGATCTCGGCAGCCACTGGAACTCCCAGCCAGTTTCCGGGGACGTTGATGATGACGCGGGTCGTGCCCTGCTCGGGGTCGTAGAGGCCTGGCACACCCACGCCGACCGACCTGATGGGGCCTTGATCTCGAGACGCGGTCCGGGCCACCTCGACCAGCTGCGCCAGCACCCCGTTCTCGCCGTTTTTCCTGTCAGTCG
>DATGVE010000129.1:0-36577 GCA_035300725.1 Candidatus Eiseniibacteriota bacterium
AGGACGAACTTCGCGCCGGCGCGACGCAGCCGTCGAGCGATGTGCGGCCCGAGTCCCGTCGACGCCCCAGTCAGCAGTACGGTCTTTCCGCGAAGGTCTTCCACGGGCTAATTATCGACCTCCCCCATTCGGGGTCGTTAACCACCTAGGTTGTCGAATCGGACGGCGTTCGCGATCCTGGTTCGATGCCCGTAAAGCCCTCCGTGCCTGCCTCCCTCAAGCGCGGGCCGTTCACGAGTGCAGACGCCCGCGGCGTCGGTGTCACACGCCGGCAGTTACGCGGTGCGAGCTACCGTCCCCTGGGATCAGGGCTTTACTGCTGGGAAGGTTTGAACGAAAGCCCTGAGCTGGCTCTCGCCGCTGTTGCCCGGCGATTGCCCGCCGGCGCCGCCTTCTCCGGACGCACCGCACTCTGGCTGCACGGATTGGACCTTGAGCTATGCACTCCAGTCGAGGTCACCATCCCAGATCCAATCGGCAGCCGCCGCCGTGCGGGCGCATCAGTTAGCCGCGCCGCTCTGCCCGCAGAGGAGATCGTGCTGCGGCGGGGTGTACCAACCACATCGGCACTCCGTACTGTCGTTGACTTCGGAGGCAGAGATCCGCTGACAGAAGGAGTCGTCGTCGCGGACCTGTTCCTTCATGCAAGGCTGGTTACCTTCGGCGAGCTGCGCGCTTATGTCGCCGAGCATCCGAAAGCCAAGGGCATCGCACGCGTCCGGCGTGTTGTTGACCTGGCCGAACCCAAGGCGGAATCGGCAATGGAGACGCGGTTGCGGATGCTTCTACTGCTGGCCGGGCTCCCGCGGCCGGAGGTTCAAGTTCCCATCCGTGACGATGAAGGCCACTTCTTAGGCCGTCCAGACCTGTTCTATCGACCACAGCGCCTGGCAATCGAGTACGACGGCGGCAACCATCGTGACCGGCTCGTTGCGGACAACCGCCGCCAGAACGTCCTCGTCGGCGCCGGCTATCGCTTGCTCCGCTTCACTGCAACTGATGTGTACGGAACTCCCGATAGCGTTGCGCTGCAGATACGTTCCGCCATCGGGTCATGAATGGCCGCATCCCGGGCCATGGATAGGGCCAAAAAGGGCCCCCGATGGTCGTCTCCCGGGCGAACGTGGCTTAGGCCGACTCTCCCACGAGTCGCGCAGGCCCTTCGCCTTCCTCACCCAGCTCGAACTCCGGCTCGAGCGCCTCGCGAATCGCGCGCTCGGAGATCAGGCAGCGCTTGATGTCGGGACGGGACGGGATCTCAAACATCGAGTTGAGGAGCGCCTCTTCGATGATCGACTTCAAAGCGCGCGCACCTGTGCCTCGAAGCAACGCAAGCTCCGCTATGGCATCGAGCGAACCTTTCTGGAACACCAGCTCGACGTTGTCGAGCGAGAAGAACTTCTGGTACTGCTTGACCAGCGCGTTCTTCGGCTCGGTGAGGATGCGCACGATGTCCTGCTGGTCCAGGTGGTGCAGCGTGACGATGATCGGCAGGCGGCCGATGAACTCGGGGATGAACCCGTACTTCAAGAGGTCCTGCGGCTGCAGCTGCTTGAGCGTCTCGGACACCGCCTTGCGCTCGATCTTGTGATGCGGCGCACCGAACCCGATCGCCCGCTTGCCGATGCGCTGCTCGACAACCTTCTCCAACCCATCGAACGCGCCGCCACAGATGAACAGGATGTTTGTGGTGTTGATCTGGATGAAATCCTGGTGCGGGTGCTTGCGCCCGCCCTGTGGCGGAACGTTGGCGACAGTGCCCTCGAGGATCTTCAGCAAGGCCTGCTGCACACCCTCGCCGCTGACATCGCGCGTGATCGACGGGTTGTCCGACTTGCGCGCGATCTTGTCGATCTCGTCGATGTAGATGATTCCGCGCTCGGCGCGGCTGATGTCGAAGTCGGCGGCCTGGATCAGCCGGAGCAGGATGTTCTCGACGTCCTCGCCCACGTAACCGGCCTCGGTGAGGCTGGTGGCGTCGGCGATCGCGAACGGCACGTCGAGGATCTTCGCGAGCGTCTGCGCGAGGTAGGTCTTCCCACAGCCGGTCGGTCCGACGAGCAGCACGTTCGACTTGGTCAGCTCGACGTCGCCCACGGACTTCGAGGCGGAGATTCGCTTGTAGTGGTTGTAGACCTGAACCGAGAGGACCTTCTTGGCGCGGTCCTGGCCGATCACGTACTGGTCGAGAGCGGCACAGATCGTCTTGGGGTTGGGGATGAAGCCGGTCTTCTGCTTCTTCGTGCCCGCTGAGCGATTGTCGTCCTCGAGGACCTCCTGACAGAGGTCGATGCACTGGTCGCAGATGAAGACGCCTGGACCGGCGACCAGCTTGCGCACCTGGTCCTGGCCCTTCCCGCAGAAGGAGCAGCGCGTATAGCGGCGGCGGTCTTCCCGTTCGTTCATCAGTCCCTAGTCCCTACCTGTATCCATTACGAGGACGCCGGCGCCGGGGGATTATGGCCCCACAGAATCTCGTTGGCAAGGCTGATGCATTCGCTGCAGATGAAAACGCCTGAGCCGGCGACAAGCCTGACACCGTGCTCTCCCTGCAGCTTGCCGCAGAACGAGCACTTCGGCCGATGCCTTTCTACCTCACCACTCTTGCTCTTGCGTCGGAAGATCATCCGGCGGCGACTTTCTCCTTCTCGCTTTCCTTGTCTTTCGCCTTCTCTTTTTCGATCGGCTTGTTCGCGCTGAGGATGATGTCGTCGATCAGCCCGTATTCCTTGGCTGCCTCCGAGGTCAGGAAGTAGTCACGCTCCGTGTCCTGCGTCACCCTCTCGATCTTCTGCCTTGTGTGCTTCGCGAGGATCTGGTTGAGCTGCTCGCGCGTGCGCAGGATTTCCTTCGCGTGGATCTGGATGTCGCTGGCCTGCCCCTGCATGCCGCCCCACGGCTGGTGGATGAGGATGTTGGCGTGAGGCAGCGCAAAGCGCTGGCCGTGCGCGCCGCCAGCGAGCAGAACCGCGGCCATGGAGTACGCCATGCCGATGCAGATCGTCGAGACCGGAGGACGGATGTACTGCATGGTGTCGTAGATGGCGAGCCCCGCGGTCACCTGGCCGCCGGGGCTGTTGATGTAGAGGGCGATTTCCTTTTCAGGATCTTCGGACTGGAGAAAGAGCAGCTGCGCCACGACGAGGTTCGCAACCTGGTCGTCGATCGGCGTGCCGATGAAGACGATGCGCTCCTTCAAGAGCCTGGAGTAGATATCGAAGGCCCGCTCACCGCGGCCAGTGTTCTCGACCACCATCGGGACGAGGTATCCGGACGGCTGCTGCGTCTGTCTCATGTCCCGCACACGGTTCATTCTAGACAGCAGATCATCGGGTTCCGTCAAGTCCGCGATTCTGCTACTTGGACCAGGCGCTCGAGCACTCTCTGGCGGCGAAGCCTGGAGGCGAAGTAGCGCCGCGCGCTTGGGCTCTTCTTGAGTTCGTCCACCTGGCTCTTCAGCTCCTCGTCCTGGGCGGCCTGCTCCTCGAGGAACCCGGTCGCCTCCTCGTCGGTCGGCTCCAGGTTCTCGCGCCTGGCATATTCAGCCAGCACCAGGTCGATCTTCAATCGTGCCTCGGCGTCCGGCCTCTGTTCGGCAATCCACTCGTCAAGCGTCTTGCCCAGGTACTCGAGGTAGCGGTCGAGCTTCAGTCCCTGGCGATTGAGGCTGCGCTCCATCGACTCCAGCTGGCTGGTGAGCTCGCGATCGACCAGGGTCTGGGGCACTTCGACCGATGATGCATCGACCAACGCCCGAACCACTTCCTGCTCGCGCTCGAGCTTCTCCATCGCTCGCACGGACTCCTCCAGCTCCTGGCGGACCGACTCGCGATAGGAGTCGACGGTCTCGTGCGCGCCGTTGCTCAGGACCTTGGCCAGGGCGTCGTCGAGCGGAGGGAGGACTTTCTCCTTGACGCCACGCACGGTGACCCTGATCGTCGCGTTCTTGCCGGCCAGCTTTGGTTCCGAGTACGTCTCTGGGAAAGTGACGTTCGCCTCGCGAGTCTCGTCCACGAACGTTCCAGGCAAAACGGCCAGCAGCTCGGGGAGGAGCACTCCTTCCTTGAGCTCTGCCTCCATCGCCTTGCGCGACTCCGACTCGACAAGCTCGCCGTCCACCTCGACCTCGACGTCGATGACAGCGAGGTCGCCCAAACGCGCCTCGCGCTCCACTGGCGTGATCTCCGCCATCGGCTCGCGAACGTCGTCGAGGCGCCGCTTGAGCATCTCGTCGGTGACTTCGTGACCGTGAAGGTCAGGATGAAGAGTCGCCACGTCCGCGAGCGTGACCTCGGGCATGACGGTGATCGTCGCCTTGAGCTTCGCCGGGCTGCCGCGCTCCAGCACCAGGACCTCGACGTCCGGGTTGTCGATGGGATCGATCGATTTTTCCGCGAGGGCCTGGCGGATGACCTCAGGCACCATCGCCTCGACGACCTCCTCGCGCACAACCGCGGGGCCCAGGCGCGACTCGACAAGGGCGCGCGGCGCGCGGCCGGGGCGGAAGCCCTCGATCTTGGCGCGCGACACCAGGCGGTTGAGCACGCGCTCGTAGGTCGCGTCGACAGTCTCGGTAGGAACCTCGATGGTCATTCCGACCTGGCTCTTGGGAAGCTGCTCCGTGACGACCGAAAGAGGCTCAGGCATCGGCGCAAGTTTACCGACGCGCGGATCGACGGCTAGTTGGTTGGCTAGATGCAACCCGGCGGCTTCTGGGGAGGCACGCACGGAAGCAGGGTCGGACTCGGACTCGGACTTGGGCTCGCCAGCACCGGACCTGTGCCGGGATCGGGTGGGACGGTGTAATTCACCGGCGTGGGCGTCGGGCTCGGCGGGTTGTCGCCCGGAAGCTTGGCGATGCTCGTGGCGTCGGTGAGGAACCAGCTGTCGCCGGCGCGCACGACACCGGGCGGCGGCGTGTACCAGCGGTTGCCCGGCACGCCCGCAAGCGCCTGCGACACGAATGCATGCACCGCCGGAGAGGCGACGAAGATGCCGTCGGAGTTGTTGACCATCGTGTACTTGTTGCTCAGGATGTCGCCAACCCACAGGCCGACCGCCAGGTCTGGCGTGAAGGCGATCGTCACGGCGTCCTTGAAGTTGTCCGTGGTACCGGTCTTGGCGGCGACGGTGCGGTCCGCCCAATGAAGCTGGCTGTTGCAGCCGAAGATCATGCAGCGGTTGCCGTCGTCGGCCATGATCTCGGCCATGATGTAAGCAACCGAAGGCGACAGGGCGGGCCGTGCCCGCAGCTCGGCGCGCGTCTTGTAGAGGCTCTGGCCGTGCGAGTCCGTTACGGACAAGATCGCTTCCGGTGAGTGGTAGACGCCCTGGTCCGCGTAAACCGAGATGCCGCTTACGTGTTCGAGCAGGGTGATCGGATAGCCACCCAGGGTCAGTGACGGACCGTACTCGTCCAGGTTGCCGACCCTGTACTGGCCGTTTTGATCCGGTATCGGCACGAGCGGGTTGACGCCGAGGTTGCGCATATAAGTAAGGACGGCGGGCACGCCGATCGAGAGCTCGACCTTGACGGCCGCGATGTTCAGCGAATTGCCCATCGCCTTCTTCAGCGGCAGCACGCCATGCGTCTTCCCGTCGTAGTTGTAGATGTTCGTCGTGCTGAACGCGTCCTTGTAAACCAGCGGGCTCGGGCCATCGTAAACCGGCGTGTCGACCGTTGCCGCCCGAGCGTTGATCACCGCCCCATAGGTGTAGGGCTTCATCGAAGAGCCCATGTTGCGGACGGTGGTCGTGAAGTTGATCTGGCCGCCGACAGAGTTGTAGTTGGGCGATCCGACCATGACCAGGATCTCGCCCGTTTTCGGATCCTCCGCGGCCATCCCTGAGGACAGCTGGCCGTAGCGATCGCGCCAGAGGTTGGCTTGCAGGTTGCCGCTCACGATGCCCTCGCCGATCTGCTGCATGTGCAGGTCGAGCGTGCTCTTCACGTTCAGCTGCTGGATTCCAGGCTGGTATCCAAGCTGGCGGAGCTCGGCCAGAACGTAGTCGACGAAGTGGGGCGCGACGAAGCTGTTGATGGGCGCCATGTAGGTGAGCTTCTCGGCCACCGCCTTGTCCATGTCGTCCTGGGAGATCATGTTCGAGCGCACCATGGCCCGCAGGACCTCGGTCTGGCGCAGCTTGGCGTTGTCGGGATGTAGCACCGGGTTCCATTCGGTCGGCGCCTGCGGCAAGCCCGCGAGGACGGCGGATTGAGCGAGGCTGAGCTTGGAGGCGGGGATGTGGAAGTAGCTTTCGGAGGCCGCCTCGATCCCATATGACTGCGAGCCGTAGAAGCTCTTGTTGAGATAGAGCTCCATGATCTGATCTTTGCTGTAGGTCTGGGCCAGCTCGAACGCGAGCGCGAGCTCCTTGACCTTTCGGCCGTAAGTCCGGTCGGGCGTGAGGAACTGCTGCTTGGCGAGCTGCTGCGTGATGGTGCTGCCGCCGCCGACGACCTTGCCCGCGCGAAGGTTGTCGTAGAAGGCGCGGAGGACACCGCCGAAGTCGATTCCAGGGTTCGTATAGAAGCCCTTGTCTTCGATCGCGATGGTGGCCTGGACCATGATCGGCGAGACGTCCTTCAGCTTCACGGCAAGGCGATGGTCGCCATGGTTACCGACGTCGGCGAGGAGAACCCCGTTGCGGTCCGTGATGATCGTGTCGCCGGCGAACCCGGCGCTGTCCAGACCCTGGATCGAGGGCAGGCTGTCAAAGAAAGACTGCGCGTAAGCGTCGGCCGCGAAGCCGATCACGAGGAGGATCGCCAGCACTGCGCCGAGGCCGCGAACCATCGCGGTGCGGCGCAACTTCTGCCCGATCGGCGACCACGCCGCGTGGATGCGGGCTCGAGGGCGATGCCCTCCCTTGGTCAGGATCTTCTCAGGAACGTTTCGAGACATGTTTGGAGGCCCGTTGATTCTACGGTTTCCCACTCCCCCAAACGGCCCGGGGCAGGAGTCGGTTACGCGGCTCGGTTGGGCCTCAGGCGGCCGAGCAATCCCTGGCGTGCCAGCCGCCACTCGTCAGGGTCGATCGCCCGGATCAGGTAGATCGCCACGGCATACGCCAGACTCCCTGCGGGCAGGCTCACGTAGATCGGAAACCGAGCCAGCGGATAGAGCACGACGCCCATGACCGCACCTGCCAGGAGGATGCGCCAGCTCACCCGGATGACGGGCAGCCGCAGGTCGGGCCGCTGGCGCTGCACGAACCACCATCCGAAGACGCACAGCGATGCTTCGGTGATCACGGTGGTCGCGCTGGCGGCGAGGTAGCCGTAGAACGGGATGAGGATCAGATTGAGGACGATGTTGATCGCCGCTGCGAGCCCGGTCGCCCACGCGTTCATGTGCTGCCGGTTGGTCGCGTTGAGCATCGCGTAGAAGGCCGAGTTCGCGAATAGAAAGACGATCGCGAAGGCGAGGATGCGAAGTGACGCCTCGGACTTGGTGAACAGAGAGAACAGGCGTCCGATCGGATGCACCAGCACGAATGTCCCTACCGTCAACGGCCACCCGAGCAGGACCAGGACCTTGAAGAAACGCCCATAGGCGAGCTTCAGGCGCGAGATGTCGCTCACGAAGTAGACGCCGAGCAGTGGGTAGACGACGGCCTGGATCGCGAGCGGAATGAACTGAAGGGCCTCGAACGGCTTGTAGGCGAACGTATACCAGCCGACTTCGGCAAACGAGCGGAAGTGCTGGAGGATCGGCACGTCGGCCCGGAAATAAAGGTTGGTGAGAAAGAACGTGAAGGCAAAAGGCAGCGCCAGTGGGAACCAGCGGCGCACGAGGTTGAGATCGAGGCCGAGGCGGATCCGGCCGAGCTTGAAGACCCGGATGACGACCAGCGAATAGGCGATCGTGAAAAGGAAGGACGCGGCGTAAGCCCAGACAAAGAAAGCGACGGGCTGGTGTGCTTTCGCGCCGAAGATGATCAGCGCGCCCTGGATGGTGATCTCCGCGATGATCGCGACCGCATCGAACTCCGCGCGGCCCACCGCATAGAAGGTGTTGCGAAGCAGGTTTGCGTAAGCGGTGGCGATCAGCAGCGCCGCGCCGGGGATGATCAGCGAGCTCAGGCCGGCGCCAAACCCCAAGGCAATCGCGAGGACAACGCTGGCCGCACCGGCAAGCGCCAGCTTGAAGACCAGCAGCGTTCCCAGGTAGTCGCCAAGCTGGTGCGGTGCGCGTGCCGCCTCGCGTGTGTACAGAGGGTTGAAGCCGAGGTCGGCGATCACCGAGACCAGCGCGAGGTAGGCGATCAGGGTCGAGTAGCGCCCGTAGCCGACGTCGCCAAGCCCGTTGGCGAGGTAGATGACGACGACCAGCGAGACCACGCGCGAGACCACGCGGGCGCTGAGGATGAAGACCGCATTGCTGACGGCGCGCGTGCCAAGCCCTGCCGCAGCGCCGGCAGCTTCGTCGCTCACGGCGACAATCCTAGAGGCGGTGCGTTGGTTGACTGCGTCCGAAAAGCCCTACTCGACGGGGTGGGATGGCGTCCTATACTGCGGACGCTCCTTGAGCTTCGAATCCATGACCTCTGACCAAAACGTGACTTTTTCCTGCCCGAGCTGTTCTAGATAGCGATGTGGGGAGCCCTCAAGTGGCTGTTCGGGCTCGGCGTGGTAGCGTCCCTCGCGGTCGCCGCAGGGGTCTACTTCGCCTTTTTCGGCGCCGGGCCGCAGATCAGCTACGTGACGCCCGACCTCGTCCCGATCAGCGCCTCGGGTGACACTGCCGCCGAGCAGCCGCCGGTAAACCTCCCGGCGGCGGTCATCCTCCCGGTTCCATTCACCTCGCAGGCGCCTTTGAACAACTGGGCGGACCGGCAGCACACCTGCGAAGAGGCCAGCCTCGTCATGGTCGATCGCTACCTGAAGGGCGATCACAACGCGACGATCGACGGGAGAACCGCCGACAGCGCGATCAACCAGGTCACCACATGGAAGCCGGCGCTGGACCTCACAAGCCAGCAGGTCGGCGAGGTCGCCAAGAGGAACTGGGGCTACAACTACAAGATGCTTCCCGCCGACCGCCTGAATATGAAGCAGCAGCTGGCCTTGGGGCGTCCATTGCTTATGGGGGTCCGCACGCACGGCCTCGGGAACCCCAACTATCCGGGATACCACAATCACTTCGAAGATCCCAACTGGTCGGTGTCGCACTTCCTCGTGGTGATCGGCTATGACAACACGGACCATTTCGTCCTCAACGACCCAGGCCTGACCAGAGGCGCGAGCTACCACATCCTCTACGACCAGCTGATGCACGCCATCGACGATCACGACCAGGCGTATCCGGCTCTCAACAGCGGCAGGGTCTTCCTGGTCCTGGCCCCCGCCACCTAACAACGAGAGGGGCTCCGCTCTGAGCTTCGAACCCGGGGCCTCAGTCCAGAGCGCAACTTTTTCCTACGCGGCCTGTTCTGAATAGCGATGTGGGGAGCCCTCAAGTGGATGCTCGGGCTTGGCCTGGTGGCTTCGATCGCCATCGCGGCGGGGATCTACTTCGCCTTTTTCGGCGCCGGGCCGCAGATCAGCTACGTCACGCCACCCCTCATCCCTATCACCGATACCGGTGACACTCCTGCCGAGCAGCCGCCGGCAGTCCTCCCTGCGGCGGTCATCCTCCCGGTGCCCTTCACCTCGCAAGCGCCATTGAACGACTGGGCGAATAAGCAGCACACCTGCGAAGAGGCAAGCCTGGTCATGGTCGACCGCTACCTCCGCGGGGATCACTCAGGCGGGTTGATCGATCCAAGGAGTGCCGACGAGGCGATCAACCAGGTCTCAAGCTGGAAGCCGTCGGAAGACCTGACCAGCGTGCAGCTGGGCGAGGTCGCAAAGAATCACATGAGGTGGAATTACAAGATGTTGCCCGCGGACCGCCTGAACATGAAGCAGCAGCTGGCGTTGGGCCGACCGCTGATCATGGGCGTACGCACTCACAGTCTCGGCAACCCCAACTACCCCGGATACCGAGACCACTTCGGACAGTCCGGTTACTCGGTCGCCCACTTCATCGTCGTGGTCGGGTACAACCAGTCGGACCAGTTCATCCTGAACGACCCCGGTCTGACTAGAGGGCACGGCACTACGGCCGGCTGGGACACGCTGATGCACTCCCTCGACGACCATGACCAGGCCTACCCAAAGCTTGCCAGTGGACGCGTCTTCCTGGTCCTGGCCCCGCCGTCCTAGCCGCTGAGGTTCCCTCTCCTTGTCTAGGCGAAGACTATTGCTTCGTTGAAGTCCGAGTAGGCCGCCTCGAATGAGGCATGGCTGACCCAGTACTGGCCGCGTAGCGGGTCGTTGACCAGGACCCCGGTCGGGCTGTACCCAACCGCGGTGTAGACGTGCGACGCGTAATACGGGCCGATCCACGGAATCCATTGGCCGTCGAAGCTCAAGTAGTCGTGGCGCGGGTGCCACGCCCAGTCCCACGTCGCGAAAACCACCACCGGGTGACCGGCGATCAGCCGCGCATAGATGGTCGCGGCTGACATGTTGCCGTAGGCGATGACCTTCCCCCCATGCGCTTGGGCGATCCGCACGAGCGGCGGGTAGAACGTGCCGTATCCGGTGTAGTTGCCCTCGCTGCCGTTCACGTTGCCGACGAACGTTTGGTACGGGTTGCCCCAGCGCACCCTGCCGCTAGCGTCCACGTACATCGCTCGGCGGTCAGCGCCGAGCTCGGCGAGTATCTGGTCCTGGCTGAGGTTGATGCCCTGGTGAGTGAGCGCCATCGAGGTCGCGGCCTCCTCGCAGCTCAGAGAATGGCTCTGGTAGATGAGAGTGACGCCCGAGATGATGTGCGTGCTGCTCAGCGCGCCGTAGATCGCGTTGTCGGCGGCGGCCCTGACCAGGTTCAGGTCGGCGGTGATGCGGTTGAACTCGGCGGCCGTGGATGCGATGGCGTAAGCCCCGCGGTTTGCGTCGATGCGCGTCTGATAGCCCGACAGGTCGATCCCATACAGGCTGGCAACCTCGATCCCGTTGATGGCGCGATTGAGCGCATCTTGCGTGACGACGGCCGCGTCGAGCCGGCCTTGCAGACCTGCCTGGGCGGCGGCCAGGTCTCGCGTGAGGAATTCGGCGCGGCCGATCCTTTCCTGCGCGTCCATCGTGCTGTACGCCTCTGCGCGAGCGAGGACTTCAACCGCGGGATCACCGCGGATGCCGAGGCTCTTGGCCTGCGCCGCTTGCTTGGTCAGGGCGCTGGTCGCGGCCGCGATCTTCCTGTCGATCGGCACCAACCGGGCTTCCAGGTCCCAGTTCGCGCGCAGCGCGGCGAACTCGCCCGGAGTCGTCGCTGTCGAGAGCGCGTCGAACCTGGCCTTGAACTGTTCGCCGGGCTCCGTGCCAAGCGCCTGGTGGAGGTTCTGGTTGGCGGCGAGAGCACCGGCTCGGTACAGCTCCATGTCGCGCACCCAGATGGCTTCGGCGCGAGCCTGCCAGCGGTCGAGTATCTCGTTCGCGCCGGGCCACCAGAAAACGGCGGCCACCCCCATGAACTGGGTCGCCTGGGTGTAAATCCATTCCTGCTCGAGCGTCGCCAGGTCGAGGTCCGGTATTCCGTCGGCCCGCATCTGCGCCCAGTGCTGGTGGAGCGCGACTGCGCGCGCCTGGAGGCTGAGAGGGATGCCGTTGTTGGCGAGGCCGCCGCTGGCACCGAGCGTGAACAGGATGGTCGCCACGAGCCCGACCGACGAGATCCTGCTGCCAAGCCGTGTCAGCCTCGGCCGCGTGCGGACCGCTCGCGGACGCAGGAGCGTCGGACCACCGGCTGGCTGCATCTCAGGCACCTCGAGCAGCTGCACAGCCGCCCCGGTGTCCGGCTCGGGTCGCTCGACAGCAATCATTTGGCGGTGGCTTCCATGTCAGTCATCGCTGAAAACGCCCTCACTTCTCCTCTCGGTCGCCGGCGCGAGCATACACCTCGTCCGCCGGAACCAAGCGTTCCTGGCGGGTGCCTGGAAAATGAACCCGTACGCCGGGTCGGCCCGGGCTCCCGAGCTCCCAGCCCGCGGCGTAGAGCTCGGCGGCCTGGGCGAGGTCGGTCGCCTGCGCGATCTTCATGCCATCCGTGAAGGCCAGGCTCTGCGACCGCGCCCCGGGAAAACCCAATCTCACCGCTCCTCCTGTCTTCAGGTTGAATCCATAGTCGTCAAACGATCCTGAGTCGCTTCCGGCTACGAGGTCGGCCACAGTCGGAAGCTTGCCTTCCTTCATCGCCGCCTTCAGATCCGACCGGGAGATCCGATGCGCGCTCCGCTCGCGCCGCCGAATCTCGGTGAGGAGGACATCCCGTTCAACGCGAAGCGCTGCCAGATCCTGTTCGAGGGGCCGCATCCGCTCCCGAACGCCGGCCACCCGTCGCTCCAGCTCGGCAAGATCGAGTAGGTCGAGCGAGCTCAACTCTTCGGACATGGCAAAACCCTAAATCTCGTGCTCGGCACGGCGATTCCTGAATCCGCCGAACAGAGCGGCGTCGTACACGATCTTGAGGAGCCCGCCCGCGAAAAACGGCAGGGCGAAAGCCGCGGCTCCGATGGCCAGTCCCGCCAGGGCCGCGCCGAACGACTGGGCGACGCCGCGCACTGCTCCGGTCATGGCCACAGCGCCCGCCCGCTCCGCGGGCGGCACTATCGACACGATATATGCCTGCCGCGCCGGCACGTCCATCTGCGACAGGGCATAGCGCGCGAGCAGGAGCGCGATCGCCCAGGCAAGCGTCGGGCTGAACGGGACCAGCAGCAGGAGCACGTTGCTCGGCAGGTGGGTGAAGACCATCGTGTTGATCAGGCCGAAGCGGTTGGACAGGCGCCCGGACACTTCGTACGAGAGCGTCTGGAGGACGGCGATGCCCGCGAACACCGGACCGAGCGTGGCCGCGTCTGCACCGAACCGGACGTGCAGCCAGTAGGCGATCACAGCGTTCGCCACAAAGCCCGCGCCCAGCGAGTCGAGGGCGAAAAGGGCTGCAAGCCCGGCGAGCGGCCGGAAGGAACCGAAGGCCGGCGCCGCGGCGGGCGACTCGACCTTTCCCGTCATGAACAGCGGCAGCACGGCGGTCGCCGCCCCTATCGCCGCATAGAGAAGGAAGAACGCGCTCGAAGCCTCTGCGCTCGTTGCCAGCGCAGCCGCGAGGCCGCCGGCCGCGTTGAACAATCCGCCGGTCAGCGAGTAGCGAGCGAAAGCGACGTTGCGCCTGGTGCCGGGAACGGCTTCGGCCAGGACCGCCTGCTCGACGGATGCAAACGGGCCCAGGTCGACGCTCGCCGCACCGAGCATCCCCGTGATTCCCGCCAGGACCAGCAGCGCGGACTGGTTTGTGAGGGCGAGGTCCAGCCCGGTCACCGCCATGAGGACCCCACACGCCGCCAGCACTCGCCGGCGCCCGAAACGTGAGGACAGGCCGGCGCTCGCCAGCCCGGACAGGGAGGCGGCCGCCAGGCCGACCCCAAGGGTCAAACCGATCAGGCCCGCCTGCAGGCCGCGGCGCTCCAGGTGGACCCCTATCAACACGGCGGCAAAGCCGAAGCCAAAGGCGCGGAGACCCCTGGCAGCCAGGAGCAAAGCCCGGTCCACGGCGTCGACTCTATCTGGCGGCGGTATTTCAACGCAGGTGTTGAAAAACTCGTAGGATGAACCTATGGAGCCGCCGGGCGCGCGCAGGGCGCCAATTGATTCGCCGGGCGCACGCAGGGCGCCCGACTCACGTCGCGAGACGATCCTCGCCTTCCTGAAGATGCGCGGGCACGCCACCCTGGGCGACATCGCCTCCCAGCTCGAGATCTCCAAGCAGGGCGCTCTGCGCCACCTCGAAGCCCTGGAAGAGGCCGGCCTGGCCACGGTGGGCTCGGCGGCCCCACACGGTCGCGGCCGTCCCGAAAGCGTGTACCAGCTGACACCTGCCGCCGGGAGCCACTTTCCGGACGGCCACCGGGAGCTGACCGGAGAGCTCGTCGAGTTCGTCTCCGACGAGCAGCTGAAGCGATTTTTCGAGCGCCGCGCGGCGAAGCTCGAGGCCGAGTACGCTCCCCGATTGGCGGGACTAGACTTTGAGGCGCGCGTCCGCGAGCTGGCCAAGCTCGCCTCGGAACACGGTCACATGGCCGAGGTGGTCGAGCTGGCGGAGGGTGGGCTCGCGATCCGCCACTGCAACTGCCCCATCCAGGACGTCGCCGCCCGCACCGGGCTGCCATGTCTGAACGAGCAGCAGATGTACGAGCGGCTCCTGGGAGCGCCGGTCACCAGGTCGACCTGGATGGCCGAGTCGGCAAGCGACTGCACATATGAAGTGAAAGGAAACGGAGGAAAAGTTGTCTGACTTCGAGATCAAAGACCTCAGGGCCAGCGTCGAAGGCAAGGAGATTCTCAAGGGCGTCACGCTCGCCATCGACAAGGGCGAGGTCCACGCCGTGATGGGGCCTAACGGTTCTGGCAAATCGACGCTCTCGCACACGCTGATGGGCCACCCTGGCTACACCGTCGACGGCGGCGAGGTGATCTTCAAAGGACAGAACGTGCTCGCGCTCGAGCCTGACGAGCGGGCTCGCCTGGGCATGTTTCTCGCGTTCCAGTACCCGGTCGTCGTGCCGGGGATCTCGATGACCAACTTCCTGCGCACCGCGCTGAACGCCAAGCGTGGATACGACGGTAAGGACAAGTCGAAGCAGATCTCCCCCAAGGAGTTTCGCTCGATGCTCAAGGGTGAGCTCGAGGTGCTGCACATGGACGACTCGTTCCTACCGCGTTACATCAACGACGGCTTCTCCGGCGGCGAGAAGAAGCGGGCCGAGATCCTGCAGATGGCGATGCTCAAGCCAGAGATCGCGATCCTCGACGAGACCGACTCCGGTCTCGACATCGATTCGATCAAGTTCGTCGCCGAAGCGGTGAACCGCATGCGCGGGCCCGAGCTCGGCGTGCTGATCATCACGCACTACACGCGAGTCCTCGAATTCATCAAGCCCGACTTCGTGCACGTGCTGGTGGACGGAAGGTTCGTCCTGTCAGGCGGACCCGAGATCGCGACCCGTCTGGAGAAGACCGGTTATTCGGAATGGGCGGAGGCTGACGAGCCGGCCGTGTTGAAGGCGGAGGAGGCGAGCTGATGGCCACCGTACCGAAGGTCGAAGTAGGCACTGACTACAAGGAGAAGTACGGCTTCTTCGTCCCCGAGGAGTACATCTTCAAGGCCAAGCGCGGCCTGAACCCCGAGATCGTCAAAGAGATCTCGTTCATGAAGAAGGAACCCGAGTGGATGCTGAAGATGCGGCTGCGCTCGCTCGAGATCTTTCGCAAGAAGCCGATGCCCACCTGGGGCGCGGACCTCTCGGTGATCGACTTCGAGAACATCTTCTATTACCTGAAGGCTTCGGACAAGCAATCGACCACCTGGGAGGACCTGCCGCCCGACATCAAGAAGACGTACGACCGTCTCGGCGTGCCCGAGGCGGAGCGCAAGTTCCTCGCGGGCGTCTCCGCGCAGTACGAGTCGGAGGTCGTCTACCACTCGCTGCACGAGGAGCTCTCGAAGAAAGGCGTCATCTTCACGGACACCGACTCGGCGTTGCGCGATCACCCCGAGCTATTCAAGGAATACTTCGGCACCGTGATCCCGCCGGCCGACAACAAGTTCGCCGCGCTGAACACCGCGGTGTGGTCGGGCGGATCGTTCATCTACGTGCCGAAGGGCGTGCGGGTGGACATCCCGCTGCAGGCCTACTTCCGCATCAACGCGGAAAACATGGGCCAGTTCGAGCGGACGCTGATCATTTGCGACGAGGGATCGTTCGTGCACTACATCGAAGGCTGCACGGCGCCCATCTACACGACCGACTCGCTGCACTCTGCGGTCGTCGAGATCATCGTCAAGAAAGACGCGCGGTGCCGCTACACAACGATCCAGAACTGGTCGACCAACGTCTTCAACCTCGTGACCAAGCGCGCGCTCGCGTACAAGGACGCAACGATGGAGTGGGTCGACGGCAATCTCGGTTCGCAGATCACGATGAAGTACCCGAGCGTCTACCTGATGGAGCCAGGCGCCAAGGGCGACGTGCTCTCGGTTGCATTCGCGGGCAAGGGCCAGCACCAGGACGCCGGCGGCAAGATGATCCATGTCGCCCCCAACACGACCTCGACCATCACGTCCAAGTCCATCTCCAAGGGCGGCGGGCGCACCTCGTACCGCGGCCACATCAAGATGTACCCCGGCGCGAACAACAGCAAGTCGTTCGTCAAGTGCGACGCGCTGTTGCTCGACGACGAGTCGCGCTCCGACACGTACCCCTACAACGATGTCGACGCGGAGAACGTGACCCTCGGCCACGAGGCGACGGTCAGCAAGGTCTCCGACGAGCAGCTCTTTTACCTGATGAGCCGCGGGATCACGCGCAGCGAGGCCGAGACGATGATCGTCAACGGCTTCATCGAGCCCTTCACCAAGGAGCTACCACTCGAGTACGCGGTTGAGCTCAACCGGCTCATCCAGCTCGAGATGGAAGGCTCCGTAGGCTGATAGTGGGTTTGACCCTGGAATCCCTGGACGTGCTCCAGGGGGAACCCGACTGGCTTGGAGAGCGCCGGCGAGGCGCGCTCGCCACGTACCAGCGGCTCCCGAACCCGAGCAAGACAGACGAGGAGTGGCGGCGCACCGACATCAGCGGCCTGAACACCGCCCAGTTCTCCGAGCTCGAGCACAAGAACGGCTTCCAGCTCGACGCCCTTTCCACGCTTCCTCGCGGCGTAATCCTCGAGCCACTGCGCGTCGCGGCCGAGAAGCACACGCAGCTCGTCGAACCGCTCCTGTTCTCGCTCCTCAAGAGCGACCGCGATCGGTTCGCCGCGCTGCACGCGGCTTTCTTCACCGGCGGCACCTTTCTCTATGTGCCTGACGGAGTGGAGATCAAGGAGCCGATCGTCGCCCAGCACACGTCGCACGCCGGCGGCACCGCCTTCCTCCCCCACACGCTGATCGTTGCCGGGCGCGGCTCACGCTTCCACTATCTGGACGAGTACATCGGCCAGGACGACGAGCCGGCCGCCTACCGAAGCGGCTCGGCCGAGATCTTCGTCGGCGAAGGCGCCGAGGTCGGTTACGTCTCGGTGCAGAAGTGGGGACGCAACGCGTGGCATTTCGGCGACCAGCGCGCTCGGCTTGGGAAGGACTCGAGGCTCCGGCTCTTCAGTGTCACGCTCGGTGGACTTTTCTCCAAGACTCGCGTCGAGGCTTCACTCGTCGGGCAAGGCGCGGACGCCGAGCTGAAGTCGATCTACCTCGCATCGGGCAAACAGTTCTTCGACTTCCACACGCTCCAGGACCACCAGGTGGGCAACACGCGCTCCGACCTGCTGTTCAAGGGCGCGCTCCAGGACACCGCACGCACCGTTTACGCGGGACTGATCCGGATCGAGAAGGGCGCCGCGCGTTCGGACGCCTACCAGGCCAACCGGAACCTCGTCCTCTCCGACCACGCGAAAGCCACTTCGATTCCGATGCTCGAGATCGACAACAACGACGTCCGCTGCACTCACGGCGCCACCGTCGGACCGGTCGACCCGCAGCACCTCTTCTACCTGCGCTCGCGAGGCATTCCCGAGCAGACGGCCAAGCGGATGATCGTGCAGGGATTCTTCGGCGACGTGCTCGACCGGATCCCGTTCGACCACGCCCGCAGCCTCATCGAGGCCGAGCTGGAGAAGCGTCTTGGCTAGGTACCGCGTCGCTTCGGTCGAAGAGGTGCCCGACGAAACCATGAAACGTGTGGAAGCCGGAGGCACACCTGTGTGCCTGGCTCACGCCGAGGATGGAAAGTTCTACGCCCTCAACGACGTCTGCACGCACGAGGAGTTCAGCCTCTGCGACGGCGAGCTGTGGGGCATGGACGTCGAATGCCCGCAGCACGGGTCTCGCTTCAACCTGGCCACGGGCAAGGTCACCGGCCTGCCGGCCGTGATCCCGGCGAAAACGTACCCGGTGAGCGTCGAGGGCACGGACATCTTTATCGAGGTGCCCGAGTGATAGCCGGGCGCGCGCAGGGCGCACCTAATATTTCATATGACGTCGCCGCGATCAGGAAGGACTTCCCCATCTTCGAGACGGGGATCGCCTACCTGGACTCGGCCAACACCTCGCAGCGTCCACGCCAGGTGACCGGCGCGATGATGGACTACTTCGAGAAGTTCAACTCGAACATCCACCGCGCCGCATACCGGATCGCCGAGGAGGCGACGGTGCGCTACGAGGCGACGCGCGAGAAGGTTCGCGCCTTCATCAACGCGAGCTCGACCAAAGAGATCATCTACACGCGCGGCACCACCGAGGCGATCAATCTTGTTGCTTACTCGTGGGGACGCAAGCACATCAAGCGGGGCGACCTCATCGTACTCACGATCCTCGAGCACCACTCGAACATCGTGCCGTGGCAGATCCTCGCCGCCGAGAAGGGAGCGACTATCGAGTACGTCGACATCGATGAGCGTGGCGAGCTGCGCCAGGACAAGTTCCGCAAGCTCCTCGAACGGGCGCCGAAGCTCGTCGCGTTCGGCCAGGTGAGCAACGCCCTCGGCACCATCAACCCCGCCCAAGAGATGGTCGCGGCGGCGAAGGCCGCCGGAGCGACAGTGCTGGTGGATGGCGCCCAGGGCGCCCCGCACCATGGCGTCGACGTGCGCGCTCTGGGCTGCGATTTCTACGCGTTCAGCGGGCACAAGATGCTCGGGCCGACCGGCGCGGGCATCCTGTACGGTCGCCGCGAGCTGCTCGAGGCGATGGACCCGTTCATGTCTGGCGGCGACATGATCAAGGCGGTCCGCATCGAGGGCACGACCTACCACGAGCTGCCCTGGAAGTTCGAAGCCGGCACGCAAGCCATCGGCGAGGTCATCGGCCTCGGAGCCGCCATCGACTACCTCAGTGCATTGGGAATGGATGCCGTTCGCTCGCATGAGCGCGAGATCACCGAGTACGCCTATGAAGCGCTGAGCGACATCGAAGGGCTCACCCTCTACGGTCCGCCGCCCTCGCGCCGCGCCGGCGTCATCTCCTTCTCGTTGAAGGGAATCCACCCGCATGACCTGGCGACCATCGCCGACCGCGACCAGGTGTGCCTGCGGGCCGGCCACCACTGCGCCATGCCACTAATGACGCGACTCGATGTCGCGGCCACCGCGCGCGCCTCTTTCTACGTGTACACGCAGAAGGATGAAGTCGACCGGCTGGTCGGTTCTATCCAAGAGGCCCAGCGGATATTCAAATGAGCACGGCAGCCGACGACCAGTTCTACCGGGAGTACATCCTCGACCACTACAAGAACCCGAGGAACTTCGGACGCCTCGAGCACCCGGACATCAGCCACGAGGAGGACAACCCTCTCTGCGGCGACGTGATCGGGATGGACTTCCAGATCAAGGACGGCGTGATCGAGGACATCAGGTTCCACGGCCGGGGATGCGCGATCTCCCAGGCTTCGGCCTCGCTCTTGACGGAACGGCTCAAAGGCTTGCCCCTCGAAGAGGCGAAGAAGATCGGCAAAGCCGACGTGCTCGGAGAGCTCGGCATCGACATCTCCCCCGCGCGCATCAAGTGCGCCCTTCTGTCTCTGAAAGTGCTGAAGGTGGGGGCTTACGGATTGGCTAACGATGAGGACGAGGATTAGGAGATGGGCATGACAGAACAGCAGTCGGCATTTCGCGACCTGAAGCTGGACGACATCAAGAAGTTGATCGACGAGGGCTACGACGTGGTCGACGTGCGCGAGGACTGGGAATGGAACAAGGGCCATGTGCCCGGGGCGCGGCACGTCGTCCTCAACACGTTGCTGGCCAACCCGACCGCGCAGAAGTTTCGCGACCGCACGATCTTCGTGTGCGCGATGGGTGAGCGGTCTGCAGTGGCGTCTGAGATGGCGGTGGCGCTTGGCGTCAAGGACGTCGTCAACTTCCGCGGGGGGACGAAGGCGTGGCGCGACGCGGGCCTTCCTCTGGAGACCCCGTGAGCCCCTTCGCCCCGACGACCGAGGTCGCGCCGGACGCGACGGTCAAGCCCGAGGACGTGATCGAGGTCCTACGCGAGTGCTACGACCCTGAGATCCCCGTCAACATCGTCGACCTCGGCCTGATCTACGACATCGCGATCAAGCCCGCGCGGGTCGACATCAAGATGACGCTCACCGCGCTCGGCTGCCCGATGGCGGCTGAGGTGATGTCGGACGTGCGCGACCACCTGCTCACGCTGCCCGGCATCCAGGACGCGGGAGTCGACATCGTCTACGAGCCCGTTTGGTCCCCAGAGCGCATGACAGAAGAAGCGCGCTGGGAACTGGGAATGGTCTAGCCCCGAATCCTCAGGGCCGTCCCTATTTCCCGCGAGTGCATGCTCCCGCGGGTTTGCGGCCGACTTCAGACCCGCGAGTGGATGCTCCCGCGGGTTTGCCGTCTAGCCCGGATTCACCCGGCGCAAGCCCAGGCCGACGTCTGCCCGAGGCGAGACGCGGTTCGGTGAGTGGTTCCGGTTCCAGGCCTCCTCGCACCTCAAGCACGAGCAGGACGGCCCAGCTGCTTCCGCAGGCGCGCTCAGCGCCTCCTCGAGCATCTGGAACAGCGTTGCGACGATCGTTGCAGGACGTTGAGATGACATGTGGTGCCTCCGCGCTGTAGTACGGACCAACCCTACCGCACCTCGGGCGAAATTGATCCAGCTTTAGCAGCCATCTTGAGAGAACGCCGAGCTGGCCATGCCTACCTGGAACGGAAGTTCAGTTTTCCCTCGGCACACTCGGAGTAGTAAGGCCCCGTCACGAATCCCGATCCACCGCCGCCCATCGTGCCGTGCTCTGGGCACACGATGAGACGGTCGGTGACTTCGAAGCCAACAACCAGGATCGTGACCGCGATCATGGCCGCGCCCACCGCGGAGAGCGTCGACAACATCACGCGGTGCGGCGATGCGGTTCGCACGGTCGCCACCGTCGCCATCGCGCCGGCGACGACCAGCGGCAGTCCGATCGAGAACATCGCCAACACGCCGAGGACGAGCAGGCCACCCGCTGCCGCGGCACGCAACGCCGTCCGCACAGGAGCGGTCCAGCGAGGGACCAACGACGCGATCAGCAGCACCGCCATCACGCCCAGGTAGGCGCCGACGAAGGGAAAGATGAATTTTTCGGGCGGGGCGTGGTCCAGCGAATTCTGGTTGACCGCGATCGCCACGTACAACGCGTCCATGACGATGGCGACCACAATCGGGACCGCGACCAATACCCTGGTCGTTCGATCTTCGAGTAACGATGCGTTCATGCCGCTTTGAGACGCGCCGACCGCACCCGCATCCATTGGAACCAGAGCAGAAGCAGGAAATACTGGGCGAACTGGCCGATGGTGTAGGACACAACGAGCACTATCACTGGGGTTCGCGCGAGGCTCTCGAGTGGATCCCACACAAGCATCGTCAACACAAACACGAGGCCGAGGTTGAACCACAGGAAGATCGGCGCGCGCTCGGCCCAGAACTGATACGCGAGCAGGAGCATCAGCGGCGCCAGCAAGAGCTGGTAATGGGCCCAGCCGATTGGGCCGAGCATCGGCGAAAGAGCAAACGCAACCGCAACCAGATCCCACGTCGCGTTCGGCACCCCGCGCAGACTTCGCACCGCAAGCCAGCCGAGGAAAAGCACAACGCCCGCGACGGCAACTGTCAGGACAGTCGTGGAAGGGACGCCCAACCTGCACAGCAGTGCCATCGGTGAGTAGTTCTGAGCGACGCAGGCGACGATCGGTCCTCCCCCCTTCGTCTGGAAATGAGCCACATAGGAAATCGGGTTGGCGATCGAGAGGTCGCCCCCGCGCCAGGCCAGAAATCCGAGGCCGATGGCGCTCAGCACTCCCGCCACTCCAATCGCCCACAGCGCCGCACGACGCGACTCCCTTCGGAACAGCAGCGCCAGTGGAAGCAGGATCGCGACCGGCTTCAATGCCAGCGCCAGCCCGATCAACAAGCCTGCGGTGCGGACCCGGCGGTCCGCCAGCTCGACCCCACCCAGCGCAAGCGCCAGAACGATCAAGTTGGGCTGCATCCAGAAGATGGTTGTGATGGCGGGCGCGAAGGCAGCGGCAGCCACCAGGGTTCCCCACCAAAGCGCGAGCGGCATCCGCCCAAGCAGCCGGTTCCACACCGTGAGCAGCACGCCGCCCCAGACAGCAAGGTTGACGGCCATCATGGCCGGCGTGGCCGCGTCCAGTGGTGCCGCGCGCGTGATCGCCGCCATCACCAGGGCGAAGAAAGGGGTCGCGGTCCAGGTCAAAAGGCGTTCGGGGTGGCCACTCGACCACGCCTCCTGACCACCCTGGTACGCAAGGCCGAAATCCAGCGGGTAGTGGACCAGGACGGCGACCGGAATCAATGCAAGCACCGCAGCGGCCGGCGCCAGCAGGTACAGGTTCCGCGACGAGGCCCGGGCGGCAGCCGGCGCACCCTGGTCAGCGCTCCGACTTGGGATCTGGCGACCCACGATTGGCGTCACTCTAGAGTCTCGACAGGGCCATTCGTCCCGCTGGCGCCAGTGGGACGGAATGTCGTCGGATCAGACGCACCGTTGGCGCCAACGGGATGGAATCGGCCGTCTCGCCTAACAAGCAAGCAACCCGAGTGCACGCCGTCAAGATTGGTGGCCTCAAACGATGATCACCCCCATCCTGGTCATAGGCGGAGCGCTGGGCTTCACCCTCGTCCTGGCCCGCCTGGGGCGGGGGCGAGTGACCATGACCGATGGCGAAGGCGTTCGGTTCGGCGGGTTCAACGCGCTCCGTGCCCTGGCCGCCCTCGGGGTGGTCGCCGGCCACTCTCTTACCACCTCCTCGCTGGACTGGCTGCCCAGAGCCGCGGTAGAGAACATGGCCACCGGCGTCACCCTGTTCTTCGTCATCTCGGGGTTCCTGCTCTACCGGCCTTTTGCCAGCTCGCTGACGGAGCGCAGCAAGGTCAGCATCAAGCGCTTCATCGCCAACAGGGCACTGCGCATCCTTCCCCTGTACGTCCTCGTCGTGGTCGTCGTGTATTTCGCGACCACCGGCCACCCGTTCCAGTCGTTGATGCGCCTGGCTCGCGCGCTCTCCTTCACAGGTGTCTACACACGCGATGACTTCCTGCCGGTCGCCTGGTCTCTCGATGACGAGATGGCCTTCTACCTGCTGCTGCCGGCGCTTTACCTGGCCCTCATGGCGTGGCCGCGGCCGCATCAGCGCCTCTGGCTTGGCGCCGGCGCGATCGCAGCCCTCAGCCTCGTTTCGTTGATCGCACTTGCGGTCAGCCCGCAGGACCAGGCCATCACCGGCGGCCCGCTGACCAAGTTTCACCTCTTCGGGCTCGGCATGCTGCTGGCCACGCTTCACGCTCGCCGGCCGCGGTTCCAGCTGTCCCCGAAGCTTCTCTTTGGTGGCGCGGCGGGCATGGCGATCGCGCTCTTGATCTCGAGCGTCGCATACGAGAAGCACCTGTATCTCTTCGACCCGGTATGTGGCGTGGCTTTCTTCCTGCTGGTCGGGATGGTTGCCTTCAGCGGCCCGACTGCGCGGCTGACACGCACGCTGTCCTGGAGACCGCTGTCGCACCTCGGCGACGTTTCCTACGGCATCTATCTGTGGCATGAGCCTCTGCACCATGTGCTCTACAACTCAGGAGTGCTCAGCAGCGCGTACATCCCGGGATTCCTGGAGCTCGCCATGTGCTCGATCGCCCTCGCCACCGGAACCTACTTCCTGGTCGAGAAGCCGGCCCTGCGGATCAAGAACCGGTGGGCCGCGTCGACTCCGGCCGGCCCGACCACCGGGCAGCGGAAGCCCGCGCCGGCCGGCGTACCCGCCGCCTGACCAGATCGGGCGCTGACGGGGAACTGTCACCAATCGGGTCTACGTACACTTACCTGTCGTGTCGGAATTCAGCCCTGGGCTGGAAGGTGTGGTTGCCGCCGAGACAGCGATCAGCGAGGTTGACGGCGCCAACGGCCGGCTGATCTATCGCGGCGGCTACCTCATCGAAGACCTTGCGCCCGTCGTGACCTACGAGGAGGTTGCGTACCTCCTGTGGAACGGCAATCTTCCGAACGAGACACAGCTCGATGAGAACCGGCGCCGGCTGGCCGCCGGACGCAACTTGAACAAGGCAGCGCGAGCCACGCTGCTAGCGCTGGACCCCGCGACCGAGCCGATGGACGTCTTGCGCACGGTGGTTTCGGCGCAGGGCGCGAGCAAAGCGTTGACCAAACCGACGCTCGACGAGGCGATCGCCTTGACTGCCATCTTTCCCACTATCGTCGCCGCGACGTACCGGCGCCGTCAGGGCAAGGAGATCGTCGAGCCTCACGCCGACCTATCGCACGCCGCCAACCTCCTCTGGATGATGGAGGGCAAAGAACCCGCCGCGGAAAGGGTTCACTGGGTCGATTCGTACCTCGTGCTGCTCGCGGATCACGGTCTCAACGCATCCACGTTCGCCGCGCGTGTGGTCGCATCGACTGGGAGCGACCTGACGTCCGCCGTGGTCGGCGCCATCGGCGCGTTGAAAGGAGCTGCGCATGGCGGTGCCACTTTCGCCGCGCGAACGATGCTCGACAAGATCGGGTCAGCCGAGAATGCGGACAAGTGGCTGCACGACGCGCATGCCCAGCACGAAAGATTTGCGGGGTTCGGCCACCGCGTCTACCGAACCTACGATCCGAGAGCCAAGATCCTTCGCGAGATGGCCAAGACGGCGGCGCCGGAGCTTCATCGCACTGCTGCGCGTACCGAAGAGCTCGCGCTCCAGATCCTTCATGAAGCGCACCCGGAGCGGCCCAACGCGACCAATGTCGATTTCTGGGCGTCGGTCGTCTTGACTGGTGCTGGGGTCCCTAAGGAAATGTTCACCTGTATCTTCGCCACCTCTCGTGTGGCAGGCTGGACCGCGCACGTGCTGGAGTCCCTCTCCGACCTGCGCATCATCCGGCCGGCTTCGGTGTGGACCGGACCACAGCCCGGAGCCAAACCTCTGCAGCTCGCGAAGAGATGAGCTCATACGTCCCCGGCCTCGAAGGAATCGTCGCGGCGCAGACGCAGATCTCGATGGTGGACGGCGCCAACGGACGCCTGGTGTACCAGGGCTACGTCATCGCCGACCTGGCCGAGAACATGTCGTTCGAGGAAGTCGCGTTTCTTCTGTGGAACGGCCGCCTGCCGGCGCATGCCGAGCTCGACGGCCTGGCCCTCGAGCTCGCAAGCTCACGCGTTCTGACGCAGGCCGCGACGATCACGCTGGACGCGCTGCCCAAGGACACGGACCCGATGGACGTCTTGAGGAGCGTCGTCTCAGTGCAAGGAGTCGAACACAAGCTGGAGAAGCCAAGCGTGCCGCTTGCCATCCACGCGACCGCTTCGTTCCCGACCATCCTCGCGATGTTCCATCGCCGCCAACTCGGTCTGGAGCCGGTCAAGCCTCGCGCTGACCTCGGCCATGCAGCCAACTACCTGTACATGCTCAACGGCAAGGAAGCGAGCCCGGAGCTGGTGCATGCCTTGAACACGTACCTGGTCCTGCTCGCGGACCATGGAATGAACGCTTCGACTTTCACGGCTCGAGTGATCGCATCGACTGACTCGGATCTCGCTTCGTGTCTCGTCGGCGCGATCGGCGCGCTCAAAGGCCCGGCCCATGGTGGAGCCCCGTCGGCGGTGATGGACCAGCTCGAGAGGATCGGCACCGCGGACAACGCAGAGCGCTGGCTGCGCGAGGCACGCAAGCAGAAGGTGCGCTTCATGGGCTTCGGCCACCGGATCTACCGGACATACGACCCGCGGGCGAAGATCCTCAAGGAAATGTGTGCCCGCCTCAACCCCAAGTTCTACGCGCTTGCTTCGAAGGTCGAGGAAACCGCGCTGCAAATCCTCCACGAAGAACACCCGGAACGGCCGCAGGCGACCAACGTCGAGTTTTACTCAGCCGGAGTGCTGCAGGCGATCGGCCTGCCGAAAGAGTTCTTCCCGCCCACCTTTGCTGTGTCGCGCGTGGCGGGCTGGTCGGCCCACGTGCTGGAGCAAAGCGCCAACAACCGCCTCATCCGCCCACAGTCGGAGTACATCGGGCCCCAACCTCGCAAGCCGGTACCGCTCGCCGAGCGCGGCTAGTACTCTGGCGCGGCTGGACGCGCGGGCGCTCCAAAACGTCGGCGCAGCCGGCCTCGCCTGGTTCCTCGTCCTCACCACAGCCTTCACCGGGTACTGGGTCATGCAGCCTGTGCTGCACAGCCCGCTGGCAAGCGACCTGACCCTCGATGTCATCGGCGCCCGAATCGGCCTCGAGCACGGCTGGAGCCACCTGTACTCCCTAACGCTCCAGCGACAGCTCTTCGAACAGGTCCGGCCGGGCGCCGTCTTCAACGACGGACAGTGGTACATCTCACCTCCACCCCTCGCCTGGCTGGCGCTGCCCCTGAGCGAGTTGGGCCCGGCGCCGGCCTTCTATCTGTGGTTCGCGCTTTCCGTGCTTGCCCTTGTGGCGGCCTGGTGGCTCGCGGCGCCGGGCAGTGGTTGGAAGCGGTCTCTATGGTTGCTCGCCGCGTTGGCCTGGTATCCCGTCCTTTATGGGCTGAGCCTCGGCCAGCCAATCTTGTTCGTCTTGCTCGCGGTGGCCGGCTGCTGGAAGCTTGCCGAGGCGGGCAAGCCTTACCTCGCGGGCTTAGTCCTCGCCGCTTCCACCCTGAAACCGCAGCTTGCTCTCGTCTTGCCCGCTGTGCTGTTGCTCGCGGGACAGTGGCGAATAGTGGCCGGATTTGCGTTGCCGTCGGCGATCCTGGCCGGCCTTTCGCTCGCGATGCTCGGCGCCGACGGACTCGGCGAGTATCGCGGGTTGCTGGCTCTCGAAGCCCAGGATGTCAACAACCGCTTCTTCACTCTTGCGGTGCTCCTCGGCCCCGGCTGGCTGACCTCGGTGGCGCAAGGCGCCGTGATCGTGGTCGGGTTGGCCGCCGCCTACCTGAATCGTCATGCCGCCCTGGGCAGGCTGATCGCGCTGGGCCTGGTGACTACGGTCCTCAGCGCCTCCTACTTGCACCTTCAGGACTTCACGATCCTGGTGGTCGCCGCCTGGCTCTTCTGGCGGGACGCACCCCCAGCCTGGCAGGGGTGGTGGCTGCTGTTGATCGCGGTGGCGCTCGAGATTGCCTGGCCGCTCACCCCTGCCCCGGCGCTCGTCGCGATCGCCGTGTGGTGGGTGACGCTGTGCATCCCGGCCACCGCGCGAAAACCAAAGCCGGTGGCCGCGCCAGCATGACCGCGTCGCAGGTCCGCGTCCCACACGCCCGGCTGATCGTCAGCGCCGCGGCGATCCTTGTCGCCGCGGTGATCCTCTTTCTGTCGCGGACCTACACCTTTTACTTCGACGAGTGGACGTACATCCTGGCCGCCCCCGATTGGACGTGGACCAGCTACCTCGAGCCTCACAACGTGCACCCGGCGATGCTCCATCGACTGCTTTATTCGATCCTTCTGGGGACAGTCGGCCTTCGCAGCTACGTGCCGTACATGGCGGTGCTGCTCGCGCTTCATGCCACGAGCGTGGTTCTCCTGTTCGAGCTGGTGCGGCGGCGCGCAGGAGACCTCATCGGCATCGCCTCGGCCGCCCTGCTGCTGGTGCTCGGGGCCGGATGGGAAGACATCCTTTGGGCGTTCCAGACCATGTTCGTCGCGTCAGTCGGCTTGGGCTTGGGCGCGCTGCTCGCAGTGGAGGGTCCAAAGAGCTCGAAGCACCTGCTCCTGGCTGCGCTCCTGCTGACCGTGTCGCTGATGTTCTCGGCCGTCGGTCTTTTCTTCTTGGTGGCCGTCGCGGTGCAGCTCGGTGCGCGAGAGCGGCGCGGCGACCTGATCTGGCTCGTGCCGACGGCCATCGCCTTTGCGGCCTGGTACCTCGTTTTCGGGCACAGCGGCACAGAGCACGACCCTGGGCCTGGGCCCTCCGCGGCCAACCTGCTGGTCTTGCCCGCCTATCTCGCGTGGGGCCTTGGTTCTGCCGCTGCCGGCCTGCTCGGAGAAGGTGGCTGGTTCGGGCTGGTCATCCTCGTGCTCGCCGGAATCGCAGTCGGATGGACGTGGCTGCGCCGCGGTGTCGATGCATTCACGCTCGGCGTCGCTATGGCGCTCGTGAGCTTCTACCTGGTAACCGGATTCGCCCGCGCGCAGTACGGCTATCAGCAGTCTGGCTCCTCACGCTACGTGTATGTAGGTGCTGTCTTCTGGCTGCTGCTGCTGGCCGGCGCCGCCAAGGGCATGCCGTGGCGGGGGACCTGGCGGCTTGTCCTGGTGGCGTGCGTTTTCCTCGCCTGTTTCAACAGCAGCGTGCTCTTGTTCGAGTACACGGTGGCGAAGACGGCGCAGATGCAGAGGCAGGCGGCCGACCTTCAAGCGCTTGCCCGGATGCGGAACGATCCATGCCTGGACCCGCAAGGATTTGCTGACCCGCTGGTGATGCCGGCGGTCAGAAGCCCTGCGCTCTACTACCGCGCCATTGACCGCTACGGCGATCCGGTCGCCGGCCTTCCGGTGACCGATCGGGGCGACTTCGAAATCGCGGAGAAGAACCTTCGCCTGCCGCACTGTCCGTAACCATCCAGGCCCTTTTACTGGATGATCGACGCGGCCACCTACACTTTGAAGTGTGGCCGTGACTGACTTCGACGTGGCGATCCTGGGCGGGGGTATGGGCGGTTACCCGGCGGCGATCAGAGCTTCCCAGCTTGGCTTGAAGGTCGCGCTGGTCGAGGCCGACAAGCTGGGCGGCACCTGCCTCCACATCGGCTGCATCCCCACCAAGGCGCTGCTCGAGTCGTCTGAGCTCTACCACCGGGTGTCCACCCGCGGCCCCGAGTTCGGGGTCAACGCGGACAAGGTGCGGTTCGACTACGCGCGCATCGCGGCTCGGCGGGACGGGGTGGTCAGCCAGCTCTACAAGGGCGTCCAGTACCTGATGAAGAAAAACAAGATCGAAGTCGTCGCGGGAAGCGGCCGCGTGCGCGATGCCAACACGATCGAGGTCGGCGCCACGCAGGTCAAGGCCAAGCACCTCATCGTCGCCACCGGCTCCACCGTGAGGACGCTGCCGGGACTCGAGTTCGACGGCAAGTTCATCATCTCGTCCGACCACGCGACGCTCGCGGCCACGATCCCCGAGTCGATCTGCATCATCGGTGCCGGCGCAGTCGGCGTCGAGTTCGCGACGCTCTACAACGAGCTCGGCGTCAAGGTCACGGTGCTCGAGGCGCTCGACAGGCTGGTGCCGCTCGAGGATGAGGAGGTCTCGAAGGAGATGCTGACCGCATTCAAGAAGGCGGGCATCGACTGCCGGCTGGGAGTGAAGGTCAAGGGCGCGAAGAAGGCGCGCGACGGAGTGAGCGTGGACACCGAGCAGGGCGAGGTCTGGGCGCACCAGCTCCTCGTCGCGGTCGGCCGTTCGCCGCGTTCGAAGGACATCGGCCTGGAGACGGTCGGCGTGACCACGCATCCGAACGGGTTCATCAAGGTCGACGAGTGGATGCGTACGTCAAACGAATCGGTGCACGCGATCGGCGACGTGGTCGGCGGCTACCTGCTCGCCCATGCCGCCGCTCACGAGGGCATGACCGCGGTGGAGGACATCGCCGGCAAGCGCGTGGCGCCGATGGATCAGGAGCTCGTCACGCGCTGCACATACTCACATCCGCAGGTAGCGTCTGTCGGCCTGACCGAGAAGCAGGCGGTCGAGAAAGGACGCGAGGTGCGCGTCGGCAAGTTTCCGTTTACGGCGCTCGGCCGCGCGATCATCCATGGCGAGACCGGCGGCTTCGTCAAGATCGTCGCCGACGCCAAGACGGGCCAGATGCTGGGCGCGCACATCGTCGGGGCGAATGCGACGGAGCTCATCGCGGAGCCCGCGTTGGCGCAGCTGTTCCAGGGCGACGCGTGGGAGCTCGGCCGTAACATCCACCCTCACCCCACGCTGAGCGAGGCCGTCATGGAGGCAGCGTTGGCCGTGGACGGCCACGCGATCCACATCTGATGGCGCAGACCGTCAAGACGAAAGGGCCTTCCGGGCCGGCCTTCAGCCCTGACTGGCGCTTCCAGGACCCGGTCGCGTGGCGTGACACCGACCTCAACGAGAAGACGCTCAAGCAGTGGTTCAACTACATGCTGCTCGGCCGCCAGGTGGACTATCGCTTCCAGGTCCTGAACCGCCAGGGTCGGGCGCCGTTCATCATCTCGTGCGCGGGCCACGAGGCGGCGCAGATCGGCGTCGGCTGGCCGCTCAAGCCCAAGTACGACTGGCTCGCGCCTTACTACCGCGACGTCGTCCTGTGCATGCGGATGGGGATGACGCCGCTCGACCTGATGCTCGCGGTGCTCGCCAAGAAAGCGGACCCCGCCTCTGGCGGCAAGCAGACACCGGGTCACTTCTCGGATTCACGCCTGAACATCACGTCCGGCGGGTCGCCCGTGGCGACGCAGATGGTGCGCGGCGCGGGTGTCGCGTATGCACTGAAGATGGACGGGACCGACAAGGTCCTGCTCACCTGCTACGGCGAAGGCGCCGGCGCGGAGGGCGACGCGCACGAGGCGTTCAACTTCGCGGCGATCTACAAGCTGCCCGAGGTGTTCGTCTGCGAGAACAACGGCTTCGCCATCTCCACGCCGTCCACCAAGGAGTACGCCATCGACCACGTTGCGCAGCGTGCGGCCGGCTACGGTTTTCCGGGCGTGACGCTCGACGGTAGAGATCCCGTCACGGCCTACGTGGTCGCCGGCGAAGCGATCGCGCGTGCCCGCGCCGGACACGGCCCGACTCTCATCGAGTGCCTGGTCGACAGACTCGGCGCTCACTCGTCCGAGGACGACCAGCGGCGCTACAGGACGCAGGAGGAGATCGACCGGCTGGCGCAGAACGACTGCCTCGAGCGCTTCAAGAAGCGATTGCTCGACGAGGGCGTGATGGCGGCGAAGGAGATCGCCGAGTACGAGGAGCGCGTCAAGGAAGAGGTCGCCAAAGCGACGAAAGAAGGGATGGAGTCCGCGGACCCGGCGCCCGAAGACGCGTTGACGAATGTGTACGGCGTGGGCGCGCCGGCGGCCATGGACCCCGCACCCGGCGTGGAGACGGAGGACATGAACATGGTGGCCGCGCTTCGCTCGGCTCTGACCGAGGAGATGGAGCGTGACGAGCGCGTGATGGTGATGGGCGAGGATGTCGGCAAGAAGGGCGGCGTGTTCCTGGTCACCGACGGCCTGTACGCCCGCTTCGGCGAAGCTCGGGTCATCGACACGCCCCTGGCCGAGTCGTCGATCGCCGGCGTCGCGCTTGGCCTGGCGATCGCCGGCAAGCGCCCCGTGGCCGAGATGCAGTTCACCGACTTCGCGCACATGGCGTTCAACTCGATCACGAACGAGATCGCGAAGTACCGCTACCGCAGCGACGGCGACTGGGCGGTGCCATTGGTGGTCCGCGCACCAATGGGGGGCCACGCGCACGGCGCCCTGTACCACTCACAGTCGATAGAGGCCCGTTTCGCCACGCCAGGGTTGAAGATCGTCATCCCGGCCGGGCCGTATGAGGCGAAAGGGCTGCTGCTGGCCGCGATCCGCGACCCTGACCCGGTTCTGTTCTTCGAGCACAAGCGCCTGTACCGCATGTTCAAAGAAGCGGTGCCCAAGGGCGAGTACATCATCCCGCTGCAGAAAGCGCGAACCTTCCGCGAGGGAACCGACATCTCGGTCTTCTGCTACGGGCTGATGGTCCATTACGCGAACGAGGCGGCGAAGAACCTCGAGGCGGATGGAGTCAGCGTCGAGATCATCGACCTGCGTACCGTCTACCCGCTCGACAAGGAGGCAATCATCGCCTCGGCGCGCAAGACAGGCAAATGCCTGGTCCTCTATGAAGACAACTTCAGCATCTCTGTCGGCTCCGAGGTGGCGGCTCTGATCGCCGACGAGGCGTGGAGCTGGCTGGACGCACCCGTGAAGCGATTCGGCGGCCTTGACGTGCCCTCCATGCCTTACGCGATTCCGATGGAGGAGTACTTCATGCCGACCCCGGCAAAGATCACGAAGGCCTTGAAGGACCTCGCGGCGTACTGATGGCCAAAACTACCCGGGTCGTGATGCCGCAGCTTGGAGAGTCGGTCCACGAAGGGACGATCTCCAAGTGGCTGGTCAAGCCGGGCGACAAGGTGGTCGAGTTCGAGCCGATGCTCGAGGTCGACACTGACAAGGTCAACGCCGAGGTTCCGGCCCCTGTGACCGGCATCCTGCGCGAGATCCTCGCCAAAGAAGGCGAGACAGTACAGGCCGGAGCGGAGATCGCTGTAGTGGAGCTCGGCGGCGATGGACCGGACGCATCCAATGGAGCCGCGACCGCTCCGCCGGAAGCACCTGCGCCCACCGTTGCGGCGCCAAAGGCCGCTGCGGGTGCGAAGCCCGCTCCTGTGGTGGCCGCGCCGCCGGCTGAGGCAGAGGCCAGGCCTGCTGCCGCGGTGGTCGCGGCCCCCTCTCCCCTTCGGGTAGAGGGTCAGGGTGAGGGGCTTAAGCTGGAAACACCTCCGGCACCAAAGCTCGACTCCGGAGAACATCGCTACTCCCCCGCGGTGCAGATGCAGGCCTCTGAGCTGAAGGTCGACCTGGCGAAAGTGGTCGGCACCGGCATCGGCGGGCGCGTCACCAAGAAGGACGTCCAGGAGTATGCCTCCCGACCGAAAGCGGCCCCGGTCGCACCGGCGCAAGCGAAAGCAGGAGAGGGCGACCAGGTCGTCCCGCTGACGCGTGTGCGCCGGCTCATCGCCGAGAACATGGTCCGTTCCAAGACCACGATCCCGCACGCCTGGCAGACGCAGGAGGCGGACATGTCCGGTGTGGTCGCAAACCGCGCCGCCAACAAGGCCGCGTTCCAGAAACAAGAGGGCTTCTCGCTCACGTATCTGCCTTACGTGGTGGCCGCGACTGCCTCGGCGCTGCGCGAGCATCCACAGGTCAACGCGACTTTCAACGAGACCGAGCTCATCATCCACCGCGACCTCAACCTCGGGATCTCGGTCGGCCTGGAGGACACGCTGATCGTGCCCGTGATCCGGCGGGCCGATGGACTTTCCCTCGCCGGCCTCGCCCGCGCGATCAACGACCTCGCCACGCGCGCCCGCAACAAGCAGCTGAAAGCTGACGAACTCGCGGGCGGGACGTTCACCGTCAACAACTCCGGAACTTTCGGCACGCTTTTCAGCTACTCCGTGATCAACCCCGGGCAGGCCGGCATCCTCACGATGGAGGCGATCGTCGATCGGCCCGTCGCGCTCGACGGGATGATCGGAATCAAACCGATGATGTACCTCTGCTTCTCGTTCGACCACCGAGTGCTCGACGGGTTGCAGGCGGCTCGCTTTCTGACGTCATGCCGCAAATGGCTGGAAGCGGTCACAGTGGAGAGCCCGGTTTATTAGCGCCGGCGAGCGGAGCCTGGCGCAGCTCTACGGCGGCTGGGCCGAGTACCAGGCGCTGCTGGTCAAGGCGATCGCCCCGCTCGACGATGCTCAGCTGGGACTTTCCGCCGCACCGCAGCTGTGGTCAGTTCGGATGCTGGTGAGCCACGTGGTCTCCGCGCGCGGCTGGTACTTCTACAAGTGGATGGCGGAAGGCGGCGACGCGTGGGAGAGGTACGAAGACTGGGATGACATGGAAGAGATGGCCACGCGCCAGGCGCCCGAGCTGGTTCGTGGGCTCGAAGAGTCGTGGTCGCTGCTGGCACCAGGCCTGGAGCGCTGGACAGCCACCGACCTCGACGCCTCGTTCAGACGTCCGGCCCCCAACGCCAAAGGCGAATGGCCGATCCGATCACGTGGGTGGATCGTCTGGCACGTTGCCGAGCACGACGTCCACCACGGCGGCGAGATCTCGCTCACGCTGGGCATGCACGGCGTGCAGGGACTGGACCTCTAGGCGGCGACGCTCTCACTTTTGATCGCGGTGATCAAGTAGCAACCGAATTTCCGAGAGCCTGCCACTGAGCCGTTGAGGCCGGCAGACAGCACGTTGGCCACCATTCCCGCCAGTCGCAACGGCATGCGCCGGCCAGGTTTGCGCAAGCCAAGACCGCGCTGGATCTCGATTGGCTGCCTGCGTCGAGCGGCCAGGCCGTAGAGGACACCAGCGGTGACGCGCGAGATCGATTCCCAGCGCCTCACCTGGCCAGCGTCCAGGTAACCAATGCCGCTCAAGACGTGCATCCCATGAGGGGCCAACGCCGCTTGCCACTCCGCCGGCCCCCAGTAGCGACGGTGAGCGAGGCGGTCATCGACGTGGCGAAAGTAGTCGGCGCGCGAGACCCCTGGGAGCACCGGTCCACGCAGGCAGGCATGGAACTCCGGCCCGGGCACCGTAAAAACGAATTTCCCGTTGGGCCGCAGCAAGCGCGCCACCTCCCCAAGCACGGGCTCGATTTGCTCGATGTGCTCGAGCACCGAATTGGAGAGAACCCAATCAAAGCGGGCGTCTCCCTCAGGCACACGGTCACCCCCGACGGCATGAACTGCCGAATAGATCCCAAGCTGTCGCGCCTGCGCGGCCTCCGCGGGGTCGGGATCGATTCCGATCATCTCGCGCGGCCCGGCAGCCTGCAGGACGATCCGCGTGAGCAACCCGTCACCACAGCCGAGGTCAAGGCCGCGGCCCTCTGGCAGACCGTTTTTCACAAGCTGATCAACCTCGACAGCCCGCCACAGCGCTGTGGCGGGTTGGAACGGGTACTCGTGGAGAAAGCGGATAAGCAGGTCGCGGTTCAGCGCAGCAGTTCCTCCAGCTGCGCTTCGTAGCGGAGCACGACACTTTCGGGTCGCCACCGTTCGCGTGCGAGCGCCGCAACGCGATCGCGCAGTCCGCCATCTGAATCGACGGCCGCGACCGCGCCCTGCAGGGCCGACAGAAGATTCTCCCTTGTCAATGTGGTCGTGAAGACAACCTCGCGAATGGCGGGCACGCCCGCGGCGGTCTGATCAGATAGAAGTGCAGGCGTGCCACACGCCATCGCCTCCTGAGCCACGACCGGGAATCCTTCTCCGCTTGACGGAAGCACCAGGAGGTCGGCTGCGGCGTAATGGTCACGCAGCTGTCCTGGGGTGAGCTGAGCGATCACGCGGAGGTTTGGCAGGTGCCACGTCGAAGGATCGACGTCGCCGGCGCGCCCGATCATCACCCACTCGCACTGCGGTGTCGCTTCCATAAGAGGTCGCAGAAGGCGTACCCCTTTCTTCTCCACGAAGCGGCCAACGAAAAGGAGGAGTGGCTTTGATCCATTGGCTCCGAGGCGACTTCGAATCGCGTCGCGCTCCGCCGGTGACGCCGGCCGGAACAGCTGCGCATCCACGCCGTTCTCGATGACCAGCGGGGTCTTTCGAAAATGCACTCGGGGCTCGAACCACCGCCGCACCTGCTCGCTCACGAAGACGACCTGGTCCGCGCGCGAAAGCACTGCCCGGCCGAGGCTCGCGTAGGCCAACGACTGCAAGGTGCGTATCAGCGGGTTGGGATAAGGCACTTCGGCCACGTGCTGAGTCAGCAGCACCGGACGGTGCGCGCGGCGGGCGGCGGCAAAACCAGCAATGTTGGCGGGGTACAGGCAATCGTGAAGGTGGACTACCTGGGACCAGGCGACCTCGCGCCGGATCCTCCTGACACCCGATGGGCCTGGCAACGGATATGGAAAACCCAATCCCTCTATCCCGTTCCAAACTCGAACCGGCACGTCGTCTGCGTGACCGAGGTGCGGCCGCTCGTGAATGTCACCCGCGATCCACCGGACATCGTGTCCCCGAAGACGGTAGCCGTAAGCAAGGGCTGCAGCGACCGTTTCTATCCCGCCCATGTGCTCGGGGTAGTAGTTGCTGGCGAGCAGGATTCGCACGCGGTCAGGGCGCTACGGCGTTGACTCGATCGAGGACTGCACGTTGGAGGCGCACGACCTCAAGACCGTCGCGAGCGGAAATACCGTCCGGAGCAATCCGCGTCCTACAGGCGTCGGCGAAACGGGCCATCACGACGTCGTTGCCGTACGCGAGATGTCCGAGGGCAAGCTTGATCCCCGAGCCGGCGACGCCGATGAGGTGACTGCCGACCGCGCTTGCGCTGGTCGTGACGATGTGCCGAGCGAGGTGCTCGCGATCGTTGGGCACGAGCACAAGGACGTCTCGGAACACGTCCACCACCGCGAGGCTGCGTGAGCCGAGCACTGTCAGATGCCATTCGCTCACGGGAGCTTCGAAGTTCATCGAGATCTGAACGGGAACCTCGCCCGCTCTCATTACGAGAGTGATGGACGCTGGGGTTTGTCTGCCCTTCCGGCTGGGCACGAGATGCGCCAGCTCGAGCTCGGGCTCGGTCCCGACCACGCTCCGCACCAGATAGAAGAAGTGAGGGGACTCGTCGAAGAACAGGCCGAGCGGGAGCGATTCGTACCACTCGGGCAACCTGCGTTGAGGATTGGACAGCTGAGCGCCCCACACGGCGCGGACCTCACCAAGCCGGCCC
>DATGVE010000130.1:0-7501 GCA_035300725.1 Candidatus Eiseniibacteriota bacterium
CGCCCTATCCCGAAGAAGACTTCGCTCTCCCCTTCAGGGGCCGGGCGCGCGCAGGGCGCACGATGAGGAGAGGGCTAGGGTGAGGGGCGGAAAGCAGCTTTAGCTGGCCTAGGGCCACCTCGGAGCATGCGGGTCCACCCGCTTTTTTTCCACCCAGTCGGCCCGCACCGGCGCGAAGACGTCCACGACGGTCGCCCCGTCCGGTCCGGCGACCACGTCGTGGGGGACGTTGCTCGGGATCGAGTAAGTGTCGCCAGGGTGAAGCTCTCGCTCCTCGCGCCCGATCCGCATCACCATGCTGCCGGCGATGATGAATCCGAGCTGCTCGTTTTCGTGATGGTGCGCCGGCATCACGAGGTTCGGTTCCAGGTCGACCACGGCCAGCGTCATCCGCTCGCCTTCTACGGCACGAGCCGTGATGCCTTCCATCAGCACGTGAGGCCGGATGTCTCGCAACGCCTCGAACGTCTTGACTTTCGCGCTCATTCGATCACCCGATCGATGATCGTCGCCGTGCCAATTCCGCCGCCGCAGCACATCGTCTCGAGTCCGTAGCGAAGGTCGCGACGCTCGAGCTCGTAGAGGAGACGGTTCATCAGGATCGCGCCCGACGCGCCGAGAGGATGGCCCACGGCGATCGCCCCTCCGTTGACGTTGGTCTTGTTCATGTCGGCGCCGGTTTCCTTCTGCCAGGCCAGGACCACCGAGGCGAACGCCTCGTTGACCTCGAAGAGGTCGATGCTCTTCAGGTCGAGGCCCGCCTTCTTCAGGACGGCCGCTGTGCCGGGGATGGGACCCTCGAGCATCAGAACGGGGTCTGTGCCGACCACGGCCTGCGCCCTGATCCGCGCGCGCGGCTTGAGGCCGAGCTCCTTCGCCTTCTCGAGCGACATGAGCAGCACAGCCGCGGCGCCATCGGAGATCTGGCTCGAGTTGCCCGCGGTGATCGAGTGCTCCGGGTTGAACGCGGGCTGGAGTGCGGCGGTCGCCTCGTAATTCGCGTTCGCGCGAATGCCTTCATCCTTGGCGAACAGCTCGTGGTGTCCGTTGCCGTTCAGAGAAATCTCCATCGGCATGATTTGCGATTTGTAGTAGCCCTTCTCCGTCGCCTCGTGCGCGAGGTGGTGGCTGCGCACGCCAAACTCGTCCATCTGCTTGCGCGAGATCCCGTACTTACGCGCGATCAGCTCGGCGGAGATGCCCTGCGGCACGAGGTCGTAGAGCTCCATCAGCTCGGGTGGAAACGGCGTGCCTGGTGAGACAGCGTTCGAGCCCATCGGCACGCGGCTCATCGATTCGACGCCGCCCGCAATCGTGATCTCGCACACGCCGGACGAGATGAGGTTCGCCGCGAAATGGATCGCCTGCTGGCTCGAGCCGCACTGACGGTCAACTGTCGTCGCCGGAGTGGTGAAAGGAAAACCCGCTGTCAGCCACGCGTTGCGTCCGATGTTGAGACTCTGCTCGCCGGCTTGAGTCACGTTGCCGAACACGACATCGTCGACCTGCTCGGGCTTGATGCCTGCTCGCTCGATGAGCTCTTTGAGCACCATCGAGCCGAGGACGACTGGGTGCACGTCCTTGAGCTTTCCATTGCGGCGCCCGATGGGTGTCCGGACCGCCTCGACGATTACTACTTCACGCATGTTTGTCAGGTCTCCTTTGCGATGACTGTGCAACCCCATTCTAGGAGCCGCCAATAATGTCCACCGGGGCAGGATGTCAACCCCACAAAGATTTGCCTGGCAAGTGGATTTTCTTTGCCGTTGACGTGCTCATAACCACCTGTTACTTTTCGCGTCGCCCCAAGCGGCTGAGTACGGTGAACCTGAGGATACCGAACGTCGAGTAGGTGGAAGGTCCGGAGCAATCCGGGATGGAAACCGAAAAACGCATAGGGTACTTCAGGGTAAACAGGAAGGTCGCTTGGGGCATGATTTTTCCACAGCCCCTCCACACCCCTACTTTCAGTTCAAAAAGCCCCTCTTTGACGCTTCCTGGCAGGCTTTCTCCACAGCGTCGCGGTTGAATTCAGCCCCCCTCCTGCGCAGCCGTTTTGTGCCCTCCAGGAGGCGCTCCACCGGCATCGGATCCTCATAGTGGAGCCACCGGTACGCGAGCGGCCGCGACCACTCCTTTGCCTCGGACAGATAGAGGTCGCGGTGAGCTTCGACGACGACTGTTTCGACCTGTCGGAGCAGACCGGTTTCCACCAGCGTCTGGAATTCCTGGCCGGCCATCCAGGCCAGCAGCCGCTGCAGCCGAGTGCCCGCTTCTACTCGGCGCCCTCCGGCGGGACCGGGGTGGGGACGGTGCCGATCTCCAGAACGCTAGAGCGCAGGGTGCATATAAAGGGAAGGTTGCGGTACAGCTCCCTGTAGTCGAGCCCGTAACCAACCACGTAATCGTTGGGGATCTGAAACCCGACGTAGCGAATCGGAATTTTGACGAGGCGGCGCAAAGGACGGTCGAGCAGCGTGACCACTTCGATCGATGCAGGTTCGCGCTGGCGCAGCTCTGAGAGGACGTAGTCGAGGGTAAGGCCGGTGTTCACGATGTCCTCCACGATCAGGACGTGACGACCCTGGATCGGATAGTCGATGTCTCGCGCGATGCGCACGCGTTCGCGTGGCTGCGCGCCGGCATACCGCCGGAGGTCGAGGTAGTCGATGACGAACGGGACCTTGATCCCGCGCGCAAGGTCGGCGAGGAAGAAGGTGACGCCCTTCAGCATCCCGACGACGACGAGCGACTGGCCGCGGTAATCGCGGGAGATCTTGCGCGCCAGCGCTTTGGTTCGCGTCTCGAGCTCGACCGGGGAGATGACGATAGTGCCGATGTCCTGCTTGCGCAGGTTCTGGACCTCGATCGTGCTGCCATAGCCCGCCTTGGCCAGGAGCTGTTGGTAATCCTTTCTATAGAGGAGCCGCACGTTGAGCTCGGGGTACAGCTCGCGAAGCATCCGCACCTTGCGGTTCTTGGGGGTGACGAGCGACTGCTTCATCGTCGTGAGCTCGATGTAGAGGTCCTGCTCGGGAAGATAGAAGTCGGGCGTGAACATCTCCGAGACGTTGGTGCCTTCCCAGGCGATCGGGAATGAGACTGGCTCGTACACCCAGCGGATGCGGTAGTAGTCGAGGAAGCGCGCGAACTCCTGCTCGGATGGATGAGCGAACTCCACGCGTGCGTGAGCGGGGCCTGTGCGTCTGACCAGGCGCGAGCGCTGCCGGACGGGGCGGCGCCACTTTTGCGGGACGGAGTTCTGGACTGACGACGCCAATGAGACGATGTGGATTGTACGCATGAGCACACCGGCCGAGCGGATGGTCGCGGAGCAGCTGGTGCCCCACGGGGTCACCGACAAGCGCGTGCTGGAGGCGATGGCGGAGATCCCACGTGAGGCGTTCCTTTCACCCCGGCTGCGCCGCCACGCGTACGAGGACCGCGCGCTGGCCATCGATTGCGGCCAGACGATCTCGCAGCCGCTGGTGGTCGCGCTGATGACACAGGCGCTCGCCCCGAGGCCCGACGACATCGCCCTGGAGGTCGGCGCAGGTTCGGGCTACCAGGCCGCGGTGCTCAGCCGGCTGTGCCGCAAGGTCATCACCCTGGAGCGCGAGCCCGCGCTGGCCGAGCACGCGTCGGAGACGCTTGCCCGCCTTGGCTTCGCCAATGTCGAGGTCGCCGCCGCCGACGGCAGCCTCGGGTGGCCTGACTCAGCGCCCTACGACATGATCCTCGTCGCGTGCGCCGCGCCGGAAGTCCCGCCGGCGCTGATCGACCAGCTCGCCGAAGGAGGCCGGATGGTGATCCCGGTCGCGATCTCTCCCCACGAGCCACAGGACCTGCGCCTGTACGAAAAGCACCGCGGAGAGGTCAGCTTCCGATCCCTGTTCCCGGTTTTGTTTGTGCCCCTCCTGAGCGGCTAACTAACGCATGTGTAGGTGGAGGAGCTACTTAGTCGGGGAGGGAGACGTTCGTGGGCTCGGGCTTGGGCTCGGTGTGGTCGTAGGAACCGTGGTCGTCCCGGTCAGCTGCTGAAGCTCCGCCAGGATCTTGCCGACCTGCGCCATCTCGCTGGCGAAGGTCGCGAGGTCTCCTGCCTTGAGCGCCGCGTAGGCCGCGGCATAGTGCTGGTTCGCCTGCGTCACCAGGTCGGCGAGGTGCTGGATCTGCGCTGCGGTGAGAGTCGTGGGCGGTGGCGCGCTGGGCGGTGCCGCGGTCGATTTGCCCACGAGCTGGTCGATCGCCTGCTGCAGCGAGTCGGCGTAGGCCAGATGCAATTGGTCCGCGAGGATGACCTTCTTCAACTCGGGTAACCCGGACTGCTGTGACGCCTTCAAGTAAATGGGTTCGAAGTAGAGGAACGAGTTGCCGATAGGAACGACCAGCAGATTGCCTTGCTGGACCTGCGAGCCGGCGCTGTGAAAGAGCGTGAAGTCTTTCGAGATGTCCGTGTTCTGATTGATCCGGTTGGCCACGAGTTGCGGACCATCGATCGTCTTGTCTTTCGGAAGCACGTAGGAGACGTAGCCGCCGTAGTTGGCTGCGTCGCAGCGCGCCGCCATCCACGCCACCATGTTGTTCTTGCCGCGCGGCGTGAACGGCATGATCAGCAAGAACTCCGGGTTCTGCTCTCCGGGTAGCCGGAACAGCACGTAGTAAGGCTCGACCGGGACCGCTGGAGCGCTCGGCGAGTTTTGCGCCGTAGGGACTTGCCAGACGTCTTCCTTGGTAAAGAAGACCTTTGGGTCGGTGATGTGGTACGTGGCGTAAATCTCGACCTGAGCGTTGAACATGTCGACCGGCACGCGCACGTGGGCACGCAGTCCGGGCGGCATCGAATCGATTGGCTGGAACATCGAAGGAAAGGTCGCCGCATACGCCTTGATCAGCGGATCCTTCGGATCAACGATGTAAAACGTGGCGGTGCCTTCGTAGGCGTCGACAACCACTTTTACAGAGTTGCGGATGTAGTTGATGGTGTTGCCCTGGAACCCGAACGCCTGGGAGTAAGGGTAGGTCGAAGCGGTGGTGTAGGCATCCAGGATCCAGTACATCCGTCCGTCGACGATGACCAGGTAGGGGTCGCCGTCCAGGGTCAAGAATGGCGCCAGCTCGCCGACGCGGTCGGTGACTCTGCGGCGAGTCAGTAGCTGGGTCTTGTCCGTGAGCTGAGACGACACCAGGAGGTTGAAATCTCCGAGCCTGAGCGCCCAAAGTGCGCGATTGCTCCCGGTCATCAGCACGCCATGCGTGCCGGCGTAGTTGGTGAAGACGTCCTGAGTGCCTTTGGCATAGTCGAACTCGGGAGTCAACGAGGGCGCCAGCACGTAGTCATTGGGCTGCGGCAGCTCGCCGAAGTAGATGGCCGGTTGGGTGATGGCAAGCGGGCCTGTAGGCGGCACATCCTTGACCACGTAGTCAGGTAGGCCCTCGCCGACCACTGCGTTCACTGGGCTCGCAGCCGCACCGTATCCGTGCGTGTAACCCAGATGCGTGTTGACCCAGTTCTTGGCCGACGGAGGTAGTTTCGTGGCGTCGAACTCGCGGGCACTGAGCTCCAGCTGCTGGTACTGGCCGTTGATGGTGTAGCGGTCGAGGTCGATGTCGTTGAACGCGTAATAGGTCCGGATGGTCTGCAGCTGGGCATAGGTGTCACTGAGCGGTTTGTAATCCCACAGCCGCAGGTTGTTTATGGTCACCTGGTCGGCCTGGACGTCCTTCAGCGTTAGCGGCTGGTCACCGGTGAAGTTGCTGACGGCGACGTCGGAGAGTCCATAGGCAGCCCGGGTTCCCGCGATCTCTCGCGCGATATAAGGCAGCTCATAGGTCTGGGCGTTCGGCGTCACGAAAAAGCCCTGGACGATGGCGGGGTAGATCTGCCCGATAAGCAGGATCAAGATCCAGAGGCCGGCGGCAACAACAGGCACTGCCAACCGTCGCAGCCACGCGTTCACGATCAGCGCACCCGCCAGCACGATGCCGGCGGCCGCCTGGAACATATACAGCGGAAGCCGCGCCATGACGTCGGTATAAGCGGCGCCCCAAACGATGCTGCTGCTGTGCCCGTACATCACGTCGTAGCGGCCGAGCCACGTCGACGCCGCGAGGACCAAAGCAAAAACCCCGAGCAGGATGGAGATGTGGGCGATGGCTCGCGGGCTCAGGTTGAGGTCGAAGGTATCGCCTCGCCACGCGTACAGAGCCCCGATCAAGAGCACGGACATGAAACCGAGACCGAGGGACCACCCGACGATCGAGTGGAGGAACGGCAGCGTCAGCAGATAAAAGGAGATGTCCTGTCCAAGCACGGGTTCGGTGATGCCGGTCGGCGACGCGTGCAGGTAAAGCGCCAGGTTCGACCACTGGGTGCCGGCGCCGCCGGACAGCACCAGCGCGATGAGCGCCGCGCCGATCAGGCCGAGAACTCCCGCCGCGCTCCGGATATTGGGCCGTTTGATGCCCACGGCGCGCAGAGCAGGCCCGGACCGGATTCGGAGCGCGATGAGCACATTGACGGCCAGGTAGACAAACGAGATCGCGAGGCTGCCCCCGGCCAGCACTACCTGCAGCCACAGTTTGGTCGTGAAGACGTCTAGGAAACCGAGCGAGTCGTACCACTGCCGCTCGGTGATGAACCAGACGATCGGGCTCGAGAAAAAGAAGATGAGAAACGCGACCCCGAAAAGCCCTGCGCCTATCCAGAAGCGGCGGGGCGGCCGGGGCACCCGGATGTCACGAGCACCTTCGAATGGGCCGCCTCGCTCGAACGGATCGAACGGTCGATAACGCCGGGTCATCGGGGCGAAGCTTAGACCGAACCTAGATCGCAGTTCCCGAGGTTAGGCTAGCCGTGTGCTTGCCCTGAGCGTCGCGGTTCCTGTAGCCGCTCTCGCCCTGTCTTGCAATTTGTGCCTCCTGTCAGCGATGGCGGCGGGTCGAGCAGAAAGTGGGTCGGGCCGATGGGCCTTGTACTTGGCTCCGAGATTCTGACGCTAGGGTTGTCCCTCGGCTCGGCTGGCTGGGTCGCGGTCTCGATTGCGAATAGCTCGTCCGTATCCGGCTATTGGGTTGTTGGAGCACTCATCCTTGGCTTCGTGCTCGCGGTAGTCCTGGCCTTCGTGCAGTACGCGGCTGCTGGGCGGAGGAGCACTTTCCTGGCTGACCTCCGCGGGTCGCTGTGGTTCACCCGGACCGGAGTCAATCGACTCTAGTGAGAAGTCCAGACTCAGACGGATGCCAGAGCACGGTCGTCGGCGCTGAAGTCGTCGTTCGCGTTGGGAGGGGGATGCGCGAGGTGCCACTGCACTGTGGTCCGCAACGACTCCTCGGGATCCGAAGTCGTCCAGCCCAACACCGACCGTGCTTTGCGCGCGCTCGCCGCGATGTGCTGCGACATCGTGCCTGTGGCCTTGAGGTCCTCTGGCAGGAGCTCGTCGGCCACGCGCATGAGCTTGGCATCGGAACCGGCGGCGTCCAGGATCATGCGCGACCACAG
>DATGVE010000131.1:0-3177 GCA_035300725.1 Candidatus Eiseniibacteriota bacterium
CGCTCGAGGCCCGCACCGGTATCCACCGAGGGCTTGGGCAGGTTGTTCCGCGACCCGTCGGGCTGCAAGTCGTACTGCATGAAAACGAGGTTCCAGATCTCGAGCTGCTTCCCCTCCTCGTTCAGGCGCACGAACGCTTCGGTAGTGAGCTCACCCCTGCCGCGCTCGTTTTTGGTACGCAGATCGACGTTCAGCTCAGTGTTGGGCCCGGCGGGACCGGTATCAGCCATCTGCCAGAAGTTGTCTTTGTCCCCAAGGCCGAAGATACGGCCGTCCGCGATGCCGGTGACCTGGCGCCAGAGTTTGCGCGCTTCATCATCGGAATGGTGTACGGTTACATAGAGGCGGTCGGGATCGATGCCGAGCCACTGGCTGCTCGTCACCCATTCCCAGGCGTATTCGATCGCTTCCTTTTTGAAGTAGTCGCCGAACGAGAAGTTGCCGAGCATCTCGAAAAACGTGTGGTGGCGTGCGGTGTGCCCTACCTGCTCCAGGTCGTTGTGCTTCCCGCCCGCGCGGACGCACTTCTGGCAGGTCACGGCGCGCGTATAGTCGCGACGTTCCAGGCCCTGAAATACCCGCTTGAATTGCACCATTCCCGCGTTGGTGAAGAGCAGCGTGGGGTCGTCGGCCGGGACGAGCGACGAACTCGGCACCTCGCGATGGGAGCGAGGCGGAGCACTGAAGTAATCGATGAACTTGCGGCGGATTTCGCTGGACTTCATGCGTGTAAAATATAGTGCAACTAGGAGTTAAGGGATTCGACCACCTCCCAGATTTGGTGGGCCTCAAAACCCCGCCGGGCGAGAAACGCGCTGAGCCTCCGCTTCCTCACCGCCGGCGGCAGTCCTCCAAGCTGGCGCGCCCGTTTCTCCGCCAGCGCGCGTACGGCGTCCGCGGGGTCGACCCCCTCGGCAGCGAGCGACTGACGCACCGCGTCTTCCGCAACCCGGCGATCGACGCCCTGCGATTGGAGATCGCGCACCAGACGGGCCGGTCCCCGACCGTGTCGAGCCTTTGCCGCGGCATAGGCGAGCGAGAACCGGGCGTCATCCAACAGACCCGCGGCGCTCAGCCGATCGAGCGCGCCATCGACGGCGCCTGGGGGATGCTGTTTCTGGAGCAGGCGACGCCGCAGGTCGAAGCGCGCGTGGGCGCGACGCGCCAGTGCACGCAGCGCGGCGCGATGCGCCGCTTCAAGATCGGCCAGCTCCTGCAGCCGCTCGAGTACCAGTGGTTCGATCGCGCGACCGACGAGGAGATCGAGGCCCAGCAACGATTCGGCCGGGAGCGACGCAAAACGCCCCCGATCCACTTCGACCAGCCTATAGTCTGGCCGGCGTGGATCGGGGGCGAGTCCGGTGAGAATCACTCTTCGCTCGCGGCGCTCTCCTCGTCGGCAACTGCCCCCCCCCCCGCCTCCGCACCCGGATCCGCACTCCTGACGCCGAGGTGCTGCTTCACGCGTGCCTCGACTTCGGCCGACATGTCCGGGTGGTCCTTCAGGTACAACTTGGCGTTCTCACGCCCCTGTCCGATCCGCTCTTTGCCGTACGAGTACCAGGCGCCTGACTTCTCGATGATGCCGGCCTCCGCCGCGATATCCACAAGTAGCGACTCGTGGCTGATCCCTTCGTCGAACATGATGTCGAATTCCGCCTGGCGGAACGGCGGCGCCACCTTGTTCTTGACGACCTTCACGCGCACATGATTGCCGATCACCACTTCACGATCCTTGACCGGCGCGATGCGCCGCATGTCGAGCCGCACCGACGCGTAGAACTTGAGCGCCCGGCCGCCGCTCGTCGTCTCCGGGTTGCCAAACATGACCCCGATTTTTTCCCGCAGCTGATTGATGAAGATCACCGAGGTACGGGAACGGTTGATCGCCCCGGCCAGCTTGCGCAGCGCCTGACTCATGAGCCGGGCCTGCAGGCCCGGGAGCGAGTCTCCCATTTCTCCTTCGATTTCGGCTTTGGGCACCAGCGCCGCGACAGAATCGACGACCACGACGTCCACCGCGCCGGAGCGCACCAGGATCTCGCAGATCTCCAGGCCCTGCTCGCCCGTGTCCGGCTGCGAGACGAGCAGATTCTCGATGTCCACGCCCAGCTTCTTGGCGTACTCGACGTCGAGGGCGTGTTCGGCATCGATGTAGGCGGCGGCACCGCCTTCCCGCTGGGCATGCGCCACGACGTGCAGCGCCAAGGTTGTCTTGCCGCTCGATTCCGGACCGAAGATCTCGGTCACTCGGCCGCGCGGAATCCCGCCGATGCCGATCGCCGCGTCGAGATTGATGGCGCCGGTCGAGATCCCGGCCACGCGGACCTGGGGCGTGTCGGCGCCCATCCGCATGATGGACCCCTTCCCACATGTCTTCTCGATCTGGGTGATTGCCAGGTTCAGCGCCTTGCGACGGTCGTCCGTGAGGGAGGGGGGGGGAGAGGACTTGGCCGGTTGCTGGTCTGCCATGGTTGAGCTCCGCATAGGTGGCGAGCCTCCTGTGAGACCCGAATATATACCGAAACTACTGTCACCGCCATCCAGGACGAAAGGCATCCTCCAGGTGCTCTAACTTATTGTCAACAAGCGCTATACAATCAAAGCGGTACACGTCAGAACGCTGCCCGTAACGGTCCATCCACACGCGCGCCGCTTTCACGATTTCTCTCCGCTTGGCCCCTGTGACAGCCTCGAACGGACTCCCGAAGGCCGTGCCGCGCCGGGCTTTGACCTCGATAAAGGCAACCAGGTGCCCTCGGCGGGCGACCAGGTCGAGCTCGATTCGGCCGACGCGAAAGCGGTGCGCGACGACTTCCCAGCCGCGGCTTTGGAGATACCGCATCGCGTGCTCTTCACCGGCGAGCCCTCGCTGATGACGCGGATCGGACCAGTTCGCTGGATCACTATGAACGCCGCTGGACACAGCGACAAAGTACGCGCGCTGCCAGCGGGCCAATAACCGGATTGCTGCGCGCCGTTGCATTCGGATGCAAACGATTACTCGCCCCCACCTCCGGGGGTCACGATTTCACCAAGCTCTTCGAGACCGAGCAACACGTCGCGCGGCTTCGAGCCATTTGCCGGTCCGAGCACGCCCGCCAGCTCGAGCTGGTCGATGATTCGGGCTGCCCGTCCGTACCCGATGCTCATGCGCCGCTGCAGCAGCGACGTAGA
>DATGVE010000132.1:0-9745 GCA_035300725.1 Candidatus Eiseniibacteriota bacterium
TCGTACCCATGGATTACCGGCTCATCCTCGGTCAACAGACGCCGGATCCGGATCGCGGACATCATCTCGCTGTCGGCGAGGTGATGGACGATCTCGCGCGGCGTCCACCCGCCGCCGGCGGAGCGGTCCAGCTCCTCGGGCGTGATGCCGCTCAGGGCCTGTTCGACCTCGCGGTGCCCTTCCCGATATCTCTTGATCAGCCGCGCTCTCTCTTCAGCGTTCATCGCAATCCATACGTTCGCACAGCGGAGCATCACAGCGGCTTGAGGTCGTCCTTAAAGATGGTGAACTGCTCGAGCTCTGGCGGCAGCGTTATGCTCGGGCGGTGGGCGAGGCGAAGCGTCGCGGAAGTCGGACCCCGACGGCAATCGAACTGGCGCGCAGATGGACGAATCGCCTGTTGGCCGTCTATCCCCGACCAATCAGGGGTTACGCGCGACTCAGTCTCCAGCTCATTCTCGCGATCGCTCTTCTCGCGGTTGGCCTGCTGCTCGTGACCGGTCTGGTGAGCTTCATCGAGTGGCTGATCGGACCGCCAGTGTTCTTGCCTACACTCCACTGACGCCAGCTGTAGCCGGCTGTAAACGCATGGAGCCGCCGAGAGGAACCCATAAGTTGTGGCTGGCATTCCTCAGCCACACCTGAGCAGGCGGCCATAGAATCCAGAGCATCGTGAATCAAGTTCTCACGTGGCTCGAAGCCAACGGTCTGCTCGTCCTGACCGCTGCCGCCATCGCCGTCGCTTGGTTCGTTTATCGCGGGGGGTAAGTATTCACAACGGAACGGCGTACTCTTGGCGCTCCGGCAAGAACTCAACCTGCATGTGATGTGGGCCAGAGGACCGTACACGAAGGGAGCGGTTCAAAATGAGTGGTGGAAGTCGAACTACAAAGGCATGGTGTTCAGGCTCTCAACCGTGGCGACCGACTCCGCAATTACAAACGGGCCGGATCTCTTCCTCAATCCTCAACTTTTGGTTGCGGTCGTCGAATATCGCCAAGCGGTTGCTCACCTCAACCAACTCATCGATCAAGCAATGTCGTTTCAAGCACACACCGAGCTATATCGCCATTGGCCATCGCGACATTTCAAGCAGCGAATGATCGAACTCCTAGACAAAGTCCACTATGACGGGATCGGTGACGCCAAGCAGGAGGTCGTGCACTTCCATTACGTGAAGCTTGACAAGGAGTTGAGATGTGAGGAGAGCCTACGTTTGCGCGTTTTCTTTTGGGTCTTGATCGGATTGCATCGATCGCCTCATGGCGAGTGCTGATCACGCTCTTTGTTCAAAGGCTTCTGGCTGAGCCCGAAGTGTGTCTCTACGGCGATTCTCAGCAGGCTGTAGGCGAGTCCTCGGGGAGGCGTAGCAGCGGGATTAGCGAGCCGTTCGGACGCGTTTGATCACGTCGTACACGGCGAAGTGCATCCGCATGAACACGTCTACCGTCGCGGACAGATCCTCGCGCTGGAGTTTGAAACGCACCTCGCGCTTTGCCTCGGGCATTCGAGCGATAGACGCGAAACTCGTGCCTGCTGGCAGGCAGTTGGGCGGCACGACGCTGAGCGTGCCCACAGCCACTGTGGAGACACGGTGCTTGTCGTCGTTCCAGAAGTCGTCTAAAAGCTTAAGGAGCTGTCCGCCGCCATCGGCTAGGCCACCGTGGCTCTCATCGACGAATGGCTGCACGCTCCGGATCGCATCAATCACGGCGGTTGGCAGACCTCTGAGGCTGCGGGCTGCCGCAAGTGTGAAACCACTGTCGGTGGACCGGATCGGAAATGCTGTCCTAGCGGAACGTGCCGCTGCCGGCGCGATCTCCCAAACCAAGTTGTCGAGGCATGCCCGCAGATTGTGAATGACATCTCCTGCCATCGATCCCAATTCGGATTGCGGGACGTTGGTGAACGTGAAGCTCGCAACGCTCGCTGCGGCGACGAGGTCCTCGCGGACATTTGGGAGAAAGGAGTCGGACGCGATCCTAAGCTCAGACAAGCGTTGGGCCGCCCAGCGCAGACGTTCATCGACGGCGGACCGATCGCCAGTTGGGGTCACGGCAAAGGTCAAGACGCCTCCAGTGGATAGATTTCAAGTTCAAACTACCTGGAGCCGCCGACAGGAATCGAACCCGTAACCTGCTGTTTACAAAACAGCTGCTCTGCCAATTGAGCTACGGCGGCGTCATTGGCAAGGGTAGCGGAACCCTCTTTGCGCTCATCGTGGAAGGCGAAGAGCACTAGCCAGGGCGACCACAATGACGGCGGCAAGCAGCGGGATGCAGATACCGAAACGCAGCCCGGCATGGTCGGCAACCGCGCCAATCAGCGCCGGTCCGACAATTGAACCCACGTAGCCTGTCGAAGTCACCAGTGTCAGCGCGGTGCCGCTCTGGCCGAGGTTCGCCGCAGCGCTGAAAGCGAGCGGAACCAGCACTGCCGCTCCAACACCGGCCAGGGCGAAACCAATCAGAGGACCAGGGAGAGCGGGAAACGCTGCGGCCAGCGCGATGCCACATGTCGCCACCAACGCACCCAGCCTCGCTACTGCGGCGGGGCTTGTGTGTGCGGTCAGAAGGTCGGCGCGGAACCGAGTCAGAGTTGCGGCCGCCCAAAAACATGCGAAGCCTGCCGCCGCGACGGCGTCGCTTGCCTGACTCAACTCGCGTAGATAAAGCGCGCTCCAGTCCGAGGCTCCTTCGACCAGAATGCCGCACAGGGCGATCGCCGCGACGGCTGTGACTGAACCGGTCCATCGCAAACGCCCTCCTGCCAATGACGTCGCGTGGATCGAACCGGATCGGGTATCTGGCAGCTCTCTCAGAAAAGCCGCGGACCCCGCCGCGATCAGGCCGCCCGCGGCGATGAACTGGGGCAACGGCGCGACGCCCGCATAGGCAGCCGCCCCCGCTGTGACCGAACCCACGATCGCGCCCAGGCTCCAGAAGCCGTGAAAGCCATTGATGAGAGGTCGGCCCGTATTGCGTTCGAGTTCGGCGGCTTGCGCGTTCTCGAGTACATCTAGAAAACCAGCGCAGACGCCCATGACAACCAGCGATGCGATAAGCGTGGTTAGGTTCTTCGCGAATCCCGGACCGATGAGAGCCGCACACAGAGCCAGCGTCCCGATACGCACAAAGCGTCTTGCGCCCCGAGCGAGAATCATTCGAGACAACGCGGCCCCTGCAACAGCTCCAGCTGCAAAGGCCAACAGCGCCAACCCGACCTGGCCGTCGGTGATCTTGAGCTGATCCTTGATCGCAGGCAGCCGTGGCACCCAGCTTCCGCACGCGGCGCCAAAAGCAAGGAATGCGATTGAGACAGCGAGCCGGTGGCGGCTCATCGATTTGAAATCCGGATCGCGACCAACCGGGCTCAGCGCCACCACGGCTTTCGGGCCGCCGCGGCTGCGCCGGCCACCGCTTCTTCCAGGTCGGCTTCCAGATTCGCGAGGCTCTGCACCCACTCGCCCGCCATCACCACCGCCATCGCTCCACGTCCAGCGTCGGGATTGGTTTGCCACCTTCGCAGGCACGTGAGCTCCGCCTCGCGAAGCGCAGCGACGGACACGTGGGACTCAGGTCCTTTCGGGCGCGACAGACTCAGCTGGTCCGCGAGGTCACGGTACGCGCCGACCAACACCCGCATCTGTCCGCGTACCTCGCCTGCACCTTCGGCGCAGCCGGCGGCCGAATAGCCCATCACGCCGGCGATCACCCCCAGGAGGTCGCCTGCAAGGATCAGCTGGTTGGCCGACGACAGCAAGAAGGCCGCGGTGTCCTGCTCAGCGGGACCGGCGCCTCGCTCGCTCATGAACGTTTCGAACGACTCGCCAACACGATCTCGCGCTCGAACCACAACCTGCCGGGCTGAATCCTCGCCGCCCGCCGGCTCGAACCCGAGGAGCCGATCAAATGCGTGCTCCAGGTAGACATCCGCGCCTCGATAAACGCTGCTGAGGCCACGGACCAACTCGCGCCGTGCTCCCTGCGGCCAGAGCAAAAGCCCGACCAGCAAGCTGATGAAGGCGCCCACGAGCAGATCTTCGATGCGCACGAGACCGACCTGCCAACCTGCCGGAGAGATCAGGTTGAAGACGACGATCAGGTTGATGGTGAAGGCGGCCTGGCTCAACATGAAACCGATGGTCGTGGCCGCGTAAGCGGCGCCGAAGACCGCGATGGGAAACGCGGCCCACATGAGCGCTGGATGATTCCCGGCGACAGCCGCGAACAAGCCGCCGACGACTACCCCGATCACGTTTCCCAGCACCGCCAGGACGACGGTGCGGCCGGTGGCGAGCGCATTGCTGCGCAGGACCTGGATCGTCCCGAGCACAACCCAGAAGCCGTGCGAGAAGCCGAATGTGCGCGCGACCCAAACAGCAAGGGCCAGGCCAATCGCGACACGAAGGCTGCCTTGCAGCACAGTCGACGGATTCTCGATGTGGGTTCGGATGGTCCGCAGAACACCCGCCGTGGTATCGCCCACGCCGGATTTGGCGCCTGCGGCGATGACGGCATTACCGCCCAACGAAAACGCCAGGTAGGACACGACACGAAGCGTGTCCTCGAAGTCCAGTCCGTCGAGCACCTCCTCGGCGGACCGGCCTGCCTGCATCTGCCCAGCCGCCCAGCGGTCCCGGGCGACGCGATGCAGCTCGCGGGCGACTTCGATGGCGTGAAGGTCCGGTGGCGCTCCGCCGCTGAGCGCATCGGCGCTCGACCGAAGCGCGCTGACCACCGAACTTACGAGCCGGTCCGCCTCGAGCAGTCCCGGTCGCACAACCGATTGCTCGTGGAACGGGCGCTGCACGATCTGGACGATCCTGTCGAGCTCGATGAGGAGCTCGGCGAACGCGCGGTCGCGACGGCCAGGCCCAAACGGACGCTTGGCCATCGTTGCGTATCCAACGCGAGCCGCGTCCACCTTCTGGCGGGCGATTTCCTGAAGTCGGGGCAGGTCGCGTTCGACACCCTGCGATCGCATCGCTTCGACGAGATCGGCGATGGCGGGCAATGCCTTCGCCGCGAGGTGATGGGCCGCGACGCGCTCGAAACGCGGCCACAGCGCGACGGCTGCTGCGGTGGAAATCAGGCCGGCGATCAACCAACCGCCAACACGGGCGGGAATTACGTCTGCGGATCCCGGGATCGTGGTCGCGATGACGAAGGCCAGGATCATGCCGAGGTTGGCCGCGGCGACATAGCCGCCGAACACTCGGCTGAAGGAGATGGCAAATCCAACGAGAAGCATCACGGCGGCCGCCAGCCAAGGCGAGCTCGAGGCGAGCGTGCCCAGGGCGACCAGCACGGCTCCCACAACGGTCGCGCCCAGGTAAGGGACTGCACGCTGCCTTCTCAGCCCACCGAAGTCGGACATCACGAGCAGCGAGAAGCAGCCGAAGATCACGAAGATCAGGCTCTGCGGTTCGCGCAGAAGCAGCTCGGCGAACGCAAAGGCAAGCGGGATGACCACGGCGGCGCGTGCCGCGCGCCGCAGGGCGGCGAAGCCGGGATCGCGAGGCGCTTTGAGATTGACGAGCAGTCGCCGGCTCACAGCACGCGGGTAGATCAATAGGCCCTACTTTGGGCCGTTGCTCGGTCGAGCGGCCGGGTCACCCCGACTGCTTGATCACGCCCCGTAGGGCGGAGGGCTACCCACCGGTCTGGTGCTGGGCCTGCTCCTCCTGCGTCATATCGGGCGCGGGCTCGCCGCCCCTGTATTGGTCGTTGACCTGCACGACTTCCTCGCCGGGCGCCTGATCGCTGCTTTTGGGCTTCGCCGTCGGTGGATGTCCAGAACCTTTGCGTTTGCGCCGTGGCATTTCCCAACCGTACACCGACCCGAAGCGGTGGTTCAGGCGGTCGGTTCGAGGAGCTTGATCACGACGTCGATGTTGCCGCGGACCGCGTTGCTATAGGGGCAGCGAGCGTCCGCCGCCGACACCAGCTCTTCGGCCAGGGCCCGATCGTGGATCGAGGGCAGCTTGACGTCGAGCTCCGCGGTCAGGCCGTATCGGTTCTCGATGGGCCCGATGCCGATCCTTGCCGTGACGATCGAATCGTCCACGACGAGGTTCTTGCGCCGGGCGACGCTCATGATCGCGTTCTGAAAGCAGGCCGCGAACCCTGTCGCGAAAAGCTGCTCGGGATTGGTGCCCGGACCTCCGTCGCCGCCCATCTCTGTCGGAGAGGAAAAATCGACGTCGACGCGGCCGTCGCTGCTACGTCCGTGACCCTTGCGTCCACCGGTTGCAGTTGCCTCTGCCGTGTACAGGACCCGAACGTGTTGCGTTGGCGTTGTGCTCATGAAAGAAGGATAGGAGTCAGCTCGAGTCCCGGTCCTTCCTTCTTTAGTTTCCGAGTTTGATGAAGAGCAGGAAGCCGTTAAGCAAAGCGAGCAATCCGATCGCGCCCAGGCCGGCGCCCGCGAAGACAAGCCACAGCGCCCTGGCGACGATGGCGATGGAACAGAGCTAAATGCTGGCCGGGCGAACACGTCAACCGCACCAACCGTGCAGGAATGGGGCAAAAATTGGCCCTGAGATGCCCCATCTGTGCCCGAATGCGGAATGGCTAGGACGCCGACTTCTGCTCGATCGTCTCTAACTGATGCATTAGGAGGCGGCGCGCTTGAGCGCTCAAACCGGACAAGAGGCGATTCTGAAGACGCAGGCCGAGAGCAATGCCGCGTTTGAGGGCTCGTCTACCCGCGGGGGTCAGGCTTGCGAGCAGGATCCGGCCGTGGGTCGGGTGCCGGCTGCGGCACAAGAGCCCCGCTGTCTCGAGTCCCTTCACCAACACGTTCAACGTCTGGGCGCTCATCCCGAACTCCCGCGCCAGGTCTGACGCAGAGAGCTCACCCTGCCGGTCGATTTCCGCCAGAACGGCGTATTGAGGCGTGGTCAATCCGGTCGCGGCCAGGTCAGCGTCGAGGCGGGTCCGAACCGCATGTTGGGTGTGTCGCAGCTGGACAAGGAAATCAGGCTGAGGTGGAATAGCAGACCGGCTCATGGCGGTTGTTTCAGTGTACTGAAACGTTAGGAGGTCGGAAGATGGACGCTGATGCAGCTTTTGGCTTACCCGATCGTGGTGCTGGTCCCCAATTTGGTTCAACCTGGATCAAGCGAATCCTTGTTGCAGCCGACGGGTCACCCGCCAGCGTTCAAGGCCTCCAGCAGGTGGCGAACCTGGCAGTCGGCATCGGAGCGAAGGTCGACGTTGTCTACGTTCGGCACTTCCCCGGCTCAGCCCTCGTGGCTGCCGGCGTCGGCGACCCTTTGCTGGTCGAGGCGTTGGAAGAGCAGGAGTCAGAGGTCAGGCAGGACGTCCTCCGGACCATGGGCGGAACCGGCGTCGCCTGGGAGTTCGTGGTTCGTGTGGGCAGCGCAGGCGAAGAGATAGTGAAAGTCGCCGAGGAGAGAGGCGCCGACCTGGTGGTGGTCGGAAGCAACCGCCACAGCTCGCTGCACAACCTGCTTCTTGGTTCCACGGCAGCTTATCTCGCGACCCACTCGAGGGCGCCGGTCCTGGTGATGCGTTCCAGGGCCGCCGTACCAGCCGTGGAGGAGGCGATCCGGTGAGCGCGTGGATGGCTTTTTTCCCACCGAGCCATCACGCGATAAGAAGGTGGGAGATGGCCGAGTCGAGCCCGCAGGGGAGCGCCCGGCACCGGCCAGCAGCAAACCGAGGCGTACCCCGTGGAGGTAAGCAGCCATGACTGCTTGGAGGCGGTGGCAGGACTACGCCACCATAGTGTTCGGCGTTCTTCTCTTCATCTCACCGATCGTTTTCGGTGAGACCTCGCAGGCGGTTGCTGCGGGGAGCGCGTACGTGTTGGGCGTTTTGCTCGTCCTGTCGGGAATCGCCACTGCGGCGATCCGTGAGATCCGGCGCTCGCCCATCCTTTATGTACCCGGCGTTCTGGCCGTGGTCACGTTCTTCGCGCCGTTTGTCCTCGGGTTCGCGGGGGTGACCGGGATCGCGTGGACGGCGTGGGTGATGGGAATCTTGACTCTGGCAACCGTGGCCACCCTGGTCGCGGGCAGCCGGGCCGAGATGAAGACCGCCTGAGGGATTCGTCGAAGGGCGGGGTTAGCGCGTGCGAACCCCGCCCTTTCTTTGTTACGGTTCTCGGCGAGGAAGTAGGGGGAGATTTCCCGGCGGAAATTTCACTACTTGGGGGTCGACATGGCTGTATTGCGCAGGCGCGTGGTCGCTGCCACGGGCCTTGGTTGCGTTGTTCTCGCCACTGCTGCGGTCGGAACGGGCCTACCCCTGGCCGCTCTTGGGGCCAGCCCGCCGCCGTACAGCGTCACCGACGTAGGTGCGTACGGAGGCGAACCTTCGATTGCCTCCGACACTCTCGGGCAGCTGTACGAGACCACGCCTGAAGGCGGAACGCTCACCTACACCTCAACCGATCACGGGACGACCTGGAAGCAGGTCGCCACCGCGGACCCGAAGAGCGGCGACGACTGCCTCGCGACTGATCAATCCAACGCCGTGTACCTGTGCAACCTGGCGGGCACCCCGGGAGCGCTCCCGCTGCAGGCCGACGTGTGGAAGTCGGTCAACCACGGCGCGAGTTGGACGCAGGGCAAGCCGTTTCTCCCTCCCGTGCTCTGCGGCACGAGCTGCAGCCCGTTCGGTGTCGACCGGCAGTGGGTAGCGGCGTCGATCCTCCCGCCGGCCACGACGACGGCTCAAGCCGAGGTCGTGCTGACGTACCACGATTTTTACGGCCCGAGCCAGATCTGGGTGAACATCTCGCACGACGGGGGAGCGACGTTCGGTCCGCCGCAAGACGTCCTCACCGAACCGAAGGTCACCAGGGGCGCGGTGGCAGGCACTCTGGTGGCGCAGGGCTACACGTTCTGCAACACCATTCCGGCCGGAGTCAGCATCGCACCGCCCGGCACCCCTCACGCTGGACGCATCTTCGTCGCGTGGGTCGCCGCGGATCTGGCCCAGAACGCGACAGGTTGCAACGTCAGCATGCTGCAGGCCTTTCACACGCTCTGGATCTCCTACTCGGACGACAACGGAACGACGTGGACGCCCCAGATGGCCTATGACGCGGGCCTCGGGCACGACATGTCGACCCCCTTCGTCGGCTTCACCCTTGACAACCAGGGCAACCCGTACTTTGGATTCGCGGTCAACCTGAATTCCAATCCCGTGACATGCTCGGCGAAGTCCGACGCCGGCACCGTGCAGTCGGACACATCGTGCGAGTACGACATGTACGTGGTCTGGTCGGCCAACGGCGGCACGAGTTGGGACGGGGGCGGAGGCCTCATCCCAGGCAGCGCCCGCACGCCCTACCGAGTCAGCCCTCCCAGCGAGACCGGCACGCACTTTTTCCCGGCGATCGCCGCCGGTAATCCGGGCCAGGTCGACGTCGCCTACTTGCGCGCGCCGCAAATCGTCCCTACCGATCCATTTGGGAAGACCAATCCAGGCGGCTGCGCGGGGCCGGTGACGAGCATGGTGCCGACATACCCGCTGTGCAGCTGGAACCTCTATGCAGCCCAGTCTCTGAACCTGACCTCGAGTCCGGCGAACGCGACCTGGGCCGTGACGCAGATCACGACCACTCCGATGCACATTGGCGACATCTGCAACTTGGGCATCGCCTGCATCCCGACGATCTCCAACCGCCACCTGCTCGACTTCATCAGCGAGACGCTCGACCCGTTCGGCTGCGCGCACATCGCCTACCCCGACGACAACCTTGTCAACAA
>DATGVE010000133.1:0-34960 GCA_035300725.1 Candidatus Eiseniibacteriota bacterium
CACGACCCTGGCGGCCATCTGCCGGTTCACCTCGACGTAACCCTCTTTCCAGGCCTGGTGTATGCGGTCGTCGATGACCGGCTCGTTGCCGAGGTCCCACAGGTAGTGCTGGATGAACCACAGCACGGGGTTGGCGATCACCCCGTAGTACATCTCGTACTGCTCGCGTGTGGGCGTTGCGTAATGCAGGCGGCCGGTCGAGTTCGGCAGCGCAACAGTCACTGCCGAGTCGCTTTTCGCGGCGAGGGCGCGCTCCTCGTCCGTGCGTGCGCACGCCACCCAGTCCGCCCCGGTCGCGTCGGCCATCGTGAGCAGCGCGGTGATCACGCCCCCTGCTCCACGCGTGAACCCGCCGTCAGGTTTGGGGTCATGCGGAGCTCGGTTGCTGACCAGCACCGGGGCGTAGTCGGGGAGCGTGCGCGTCACATACGCCCGGAGCGGCGACCCTCGGACTTCTTTACGTCGGTCGCCCACGGTCAGTGCGGCGCGCTCGCCCTCACCAGGACCGAGCGGTCGACGGGCACTTCGCGCACGCGAACCCCAGTTGCGCGCGCCAGCGCGTTGGTGATTGCCGCGGGGCCGGGGATCGCAGGCGGCTCGCCGACACCTTTGGCGCCGAGTGGTCCGACAGGTGATGGGATCTCGATCAGCTGGACGTCGATGTCCGGCACCTGGTCCGCGGTCGGCAGCTCGTAGTCGAGGAAGCTGCCGCTTCGCAGCTGCCCTTCGGTGTCGTAGAAGAGCTGCTCACCGAGTGCACGCCCCACGGACTGCACGGCGCCGCCGTGCACCTGTGCCCGCACCTCCGGCGGGTTGATCGCCCGCCCCACGTCCTGGATCGCGGCGTAACCGGTCACCTGAAAAGCTCCGGTCTCGGGATCGGTGCGCACGCGGGCGATGTGGACCGTGAACGCGGGAGAGGCTCGTTCCACCGCCGAACGCCCCATCGCCTGAATCGGCCGGTAGCGACCCATGAACTCCGTGCTGAGCGCGACTAGTTTTGTGATCTCGACAAAGCGGTCCGGCACCCCCTTCACCGTGACCCTGCCGTCCACGATTTCGAGGTCTTCCGGCCCGGCTTCGAGCTCCTCGGTGGCGATCTCCAGCAGCTGGCGCCTCGCTTCGAGCGCCGCTTCGTAGACCGCGCCGCCGAGGCTGTAGGTCGTCTGGCTGCCGGCCGCCGTCGGCCCGTGAGGCGCGACCGTCGTGTCGCCGACATCGACGCGGACCTTCTCGGCGGAAATCCCGAACGCTTCGGCGGCGATCAACGCGAGCCCGGTCGACGAACCGCTGATGTCGGGCGTTCCGATCAAGACCGAGACCGTGCCATCCGGCTCGACCCTGCAGCCGGCCGCCGACGGCGAGCGGGCGCCACCCCAAGAGCCGAGGGCGACGCCAACACCTTCCCCTGGGCCGAGGGGTGCCGTGTAGACCGGATGTTGTCGCGCCGCTTCGAGGCACTCGACCATCCCGATCCGCGGCCAAGGTCTTTCGTCCGCGGCCAGATCGCCTTCGCGTGAGGCGTTTTGTAGGCGGAGCTCGATGGGATCCATCCTGAGCTCGAGGGCCAGCTCGTCCATCGCCGACTCCAGCGCGAAGTAGGCCTGCGGCCCGCCGGGCGCACGGTATGCGTCGACCGGTGTCTTGTTGGTGGCGACTTCGTAGCCGACCAGGTCGAAGTTGGGGATGCGATACGTGCCGCCGAGGAACATGCCCGTCAGGCCGGCGTGCCAGCCGCCGGTGGCCCCGTTGTCGTAGTCGTAGCGTGCGCGCAGCGCGACCAGGGTGCCGTCACGCTTGGCGCCAAGCTCGATGTCGAGGCGCGCTGCCGGGGCCGGGCGGCCGACCACGAACTCCTGCTGTCGCGTGAGCGAGAGCCGCAGCGGGCGGTTCACCTTGAGCGCCAGCAGGACGAGAAGCGGCTCGAGCAGGATCACCTTTCCGCCGAAGCCGCCGCCCACCGGCATGGGGACGACCCTCACCTCATGGGGCGCCGCGTCGAGCAACTTGATGATCTCGTTGCGGAGGGCGAAGGGACCCTGTGTCGGGGCCCAGATCGTCACGCCGCCTCCGGGCTCCGGCCGCACGACGGTGACGTGCGGCTCGAGGAACGACTGGTGCACGCCGGCGAGGCGATAGGTCGCCTTGACGACGACGTCGGCGCCGGCGAGGCCGGCCTCAGCATTGCCGCGCTTGAACGTCGCCACCGAGCTGACGTTGCGGGGCCTCGTGACAGGTTCGGATTCCGCGTCGGTGGCGGCGCCGTGCATCGAGGCATCGGCTTCGGAGCCTTCGCTGTCCGGCTCCAGCACCTCCGGCGCGTCTTTCCGCATCGCCCCGTCGGGACCGGCGACGACCTGGAGGGGCTCGTAGTCGACCTCGATCAGCGAAGTGGCGTCCCATGCGGCTGCTTCCGTGGCGGCGATCACGGCGGCCACCGGCTGACCCGCATAGAACACCCGTTCGACCGCCAGGGGCTTGTCCGGGCCGCTTGCCTCCACCTGCGGGAGGTCGGCCCCGACGACCACTGCCACCACGCCAGGGGCAGAGCGAGCGGCGGCGACCTCGATGCTCCGGATCCGGGCGCTCGGCAGGTGGCTCAGGACCACCTGCACATGCAGGAGTCCCGGGAGATCGAGATCGGCCGTGAACCTGGTCGACCCGTTGGCCTTGGCCTTGCCTTCCTGCCTCCGCATCCCGCGACCGTCCTGTCCCACGTGGCGATCATGGCACGCTCGGGAGGCCGACCTGGGGTGCCCTAAAGCTTGACCGCATGGGGGGCTAGGCCCCAAGATGACGGTTGGAGTAGCGGGGCCATCGGTGGATGGCGGCCATCGCCGGCGCACTCTCGCCCCGGTCTGCCGGGAAGAGGGCGATGGATGTTGAGGGGGAGCTTTCTCGGTTGCGCGCCCTCCCTCACACCTTGTTACCTGAGGAGGTTGTATGACGCGATCCTCGAAGATTCGTTCTTTCGCCGCGGTGTTGTGCGCGGCTGGCATAGCGGCCGCGTGCGGCCCGAGCCCCACACCTTCGGAAAACCTGGCCGCGGACCAGACCTTCCGATTCGCCCTCCAGAACGACATGACGAGCCTGGACCCGGCGCACGTCGACTCTGCGGTCGACATCACCTTTCTCGCTGAGGTGTTCACCGGTCTGTACCATTTCGACAACAACCTGGTGATCAAGCCGTCTGGCGCTTCGGCGCTGCCGACCGTCTCGGCTGACGGCAAGACCTGGACGATCCCTCTCCGCAAGGACATGGTCTTCTCCAACGGCGACAAGATCACGTCAGCGGACTGGGTCTGGAGCTTTACGAGGACGCTGCGGCTCAACGACGCCTACGCCAGCAACCTCGAAGCGATCTCGGGTGCCACCGACGTCGAGGCAGGCACCGCAACCAAGCTGGCCGGACTGTCCGCGCCAGACGCTTACACGCTCGTCGCCAAGCTCGACGCACCGGCCGGTTACTGGCTGACGCAGCTCGCCATGCCAACCGCTGCCCTGGTCCTGGACCAGAAGGTGATCAATGCGGCCGGCGGCGACGACAAGTGGACGGAGTCCGCTTCGACCTACATCGGAAGCGGCCCATTCAAGATGACCCAGCGCACCCCGAAGGCCTCGATGGACTTCGAGCCCATCAAGAACTGGTGGGGCGGCGACACTGGCAAGCTGACCAAGATCCACGTCGACATCGGGATCGACGACGTTTCCCGTGTCAAGAAGTTCGAGTCCGGCGGCTACGAGAACGTTGGCTTTGCCAACCAGGGCCCCGGGCCGGATGACGTCCTCCGCTACAAGAACGACCCGACCAAGAGCAACCTGCTCAACATCTACGTCGGAGCCCGCACCACGGGCGTGGGCTTCAACTTCGTCAAGGGTCCGTTCGCCCAGAAGCCTGGGGCAACCCCGGGTGACGTTACGGCCGGTGGTAGTGACCCCGGACTGGACGGACGCAGGGCATTCTCGATGGCGATCGACCGCGCGCAGCTGGCCGACGTCGCGTGCGCACACGCGATCACATGCCAGCCGGCGTACGGCGGACCTATCACCAAGGGCTTCAAGGGCTACCTCGGCGACACGGGTGACCCTTACGCCAAGTTCGACGCAGCCGCGGCCAAGGCCCTCTACACGAAGTGGGACCCGGACGGCAGCAAGGTCAAGGGCCTCGAGTATCGCTACAACACGAGCGGCGGCAACACCAAGCGCGCCCAGAACCTGCAGGCACAGTGGAAGCTGAACCTGGGCGTTGACGTGAAGCTGGTCCCGTCGGACTTCCCGACGCTCCAGAAGGACCGCAAGAAGAAGATCGTCATCCTCGGCCGCGAGAGCTGGGGCATCGACTACGACCACCCCCAGGACTGGTTCGACAACCTGTTCAACTGCACTCAGGCCAAGGTCGGACGCGGCAACGATGAGGCTTACTGCAACCCCGCGATGGACGCCATCACGAACGCTGCTAACGCCAAGAACATCAACGACCCCGCGACCGTCGCCGAGTACGTCAAGGCCAGCAAGATGCTGGTTGACGACGTCGTCTGGATGACCATCGACTATGGCACCCAGCCTTACCTGACCCAGAAGTACGTCAAGGGAATGGGCTACAACGGCCTCTACGACTTCCCTTGGGAGGGCATCCGGCTCCTCCAGCACTAACCGGCGTCTCGTCCAGCAACCAAGAGGGGGTTCCGCCGTTGGGCGGACCCCCTCTGCTGTATCGTTTGACCAGGAGCTAAGTGAGCCGAGGCACCCTCGTCTACGCGACGCAGCGGCTGGTGCTGATCACCTTCACCGCCCTTGTTGTGTCGTCCATCGTCTTCATCGGCGTCCACCAGCTCCCTGGGTCCGCCCTCGCCAGCGAGCGCCGGCTCAACCCCGCCACTGAGGCCGCTCTGCTTCACCACTACAACCTGGACTTGCCATGGCCGCAGCAGTACGTGCTGTGGCTCAACGGCCTCGCCCACGGCAACCTGGGCGAATCCCTCGTGAACATGGGAACGCCGATCACGCCGCTCTTGCTCCGTGAGCTGAAGGTAAGCGTGACCCTCGGCCTCGCCGCGGTCTTGGTGACCATCGTGGTCGGCATGTCACTCGGAGTCCTGGCCGCGATCAGACAGAACACATGGGTGGACTATGCGGCCTCGAGCGCCGCCGTCGTGGGCTACAGCGTGCCCAGCTTCGTCTGGGCATTCCTGCTCATCCTGCTCACCGTTTCAGGCTTCTATGCCTGGACACAAGGGCAGATCTATGAGGATCTCGGTTGGGGCAAGATCGAGCAGATCCCCGTCCCTGCGTTCGCGCTGGGGCTGCCCTACGCCGCCATCGTCGCCCGGCTGACAAGGGCGAGCATGCTCGAGGTGATCCGCCAGGACTACGTGCGCACCGCCTGGGCGAAGGGCCTGAGCGCCAGGGTCGTGATCCTGCGCCACGCGCTGCGCAACGCCCTCATCCCGGTGGCGACCATTCTCGGCCCGCTGATCACGGGCATCATCACCGGGTCGGTTGTGATCGAGTTCCTGTTTGGCATTCCCGGGCTCGGCCAGGAGTTCGTCACCAGCATCCTGAGCCGGGACTACAACATCGTGATCGGCGTGTTCACGTTCTACGCCGCGCTGGTCGGCGTGGCCAACCTGATCGTCGATTTGCTTTACCCCATACTCGACCCGCGGATTCGCTACGGATGAAAAATAGGTGACCAGATGGCAACAGTAGTCCCGACAACAATCGAAATACCCCAGGAGCTCCATGTCCTCGGGATCGACGACATGCCGGAGCAGGTCACCCTATGGCAGGATGCCTGGCGCCGTCTGCGGCGGAACCGCTTGTCGGTCATAGGTCTTGTGATCATCGGGACTTTCGTCGCCGTCGCCGTCATCTCGTTCGTCTGGACGCCGTATCCGACCTGGCGTCAGGCCCTCGGAACGACCTATCAGGGTCCGAGCCTGATCCATCCGTTCGGCCTCGACGACTACGGCCGCGACATCCTGAGCCGGGTCATGGGAGGCGCAGGGATCGCGCTGACGGTGGGCGTCGGCGCGAGCCTGATCGCCTCGATCATCGGGATCGTGCTCGGCCTGACCGCAGGCTTCTATCGAGGCAAGATCGACGTTGTCATCTCGCTGCTCATCAACATCTCGTACGGGGTGCCCGACCTGCTCCTGGCGCTGATCCTGGTCGTGCTTGTAGGGCGCGGCATACAGAACATCATCCTGGCGATCTCGATCACGGCCTGGCTCGGCATGGCGCGGTTGGTTCGGGGACAGACCCTGAGCCTGCGCGAGCGCGAGTTTGTCGAGGCCGCGCGCTCGATCGGCACCAAGAACGTCCAGATCCTGGCCCGGCACATCCTGCCCAACGCTCTGGGCCCGATCATCGTCCAGGCCACGTATTTGGTGCCGGCGGCGATCATCTTCGAGGCGTTCCTGAGCTTGCTGGGCATGGGCGTACCCCCGCCGTCACCCAGCTGGGGCGCCATGGCCAGCGAGGGATACAAGGCGATTCAGATCGCGCCACACATCGTGCTGTTCCCATGCCTCGCACTCTCGCTGACGGTGCTCGCCTTCAACTGGGTGGGTGACGGACTGCGCGACGCAATCGACCCGAGGATGCGCAAATAGCGACTCCTCTGCTTCAGGTCGAAAACCTAACTACGGAGTTCGGCAGCGCAGCCACCCGTGTGCGTGCGGTTGACGGGATCAGCTTCGAGATGGATCGAGGCGAGACGCTGGGGATAGTTGGCGAGTCAGGCAGCGGCAAGTCGATGACGGCGCTGTCGATCCTCAACCTCGTCCCCGAACCAGGCAAGATCACCGGCGGCAAGATCCTGTTCAAGAACCGCGACGTCGTTACCATGACGTCCGGCGAGCTGCTCGAGTATCGGGGTGGCGACGTGGCGATGATCTTTCAGGACCCGATGACCTCGCTGAACCCGGTGCTGCGTGTTGGTTTCCAGATCGAGGAGGCGATGCGCGCGCATTCGCGATTCGACAAGAAGCAAGCCCGGGAGCGCGTGATCCCCCTGCTGCAGCGCGTGCGCATACCTTCCCCGCAGCAGCGCGCGCGTGACTACCCGCATCAGTTCAGCGGCGGTATGCGGCAGCGCGCGATGATCGCCATGGGTCTCTCGAACGAGCCCTCCCTGCTCATCGCCGACGAGCCGACGACCGCGCTCGACGTGACGGTCCAGGCGCAGATCCTGGAGCTGCTGAAGGACCTCAACCGCGAGCTGGGGACGGCGATCATCCTGATCAGCCACAACGTCTCGGTGATCTCCAGCCTCTGCACCCGGGTCATGGTTATGTACGCCGGCCGGATCGTCGAGTCGGGACCGACTCGGCAGGTGTTCGATCACCCACAGCACCCGTACACGTGGTCGCTCCTGCGCTCCGTGCCCCGCGTCGACGAGCGCCGACACGAGAGGCTGGTCAGCATCCAGGGCATGCCGCCAGACCTTTCCCGGCTGCCGACGGGCTGCACGTTCCACCCTCGCTGTGAGTTCAAGGTCGAGCGCTGCACCCGCGAGGAGCCGCCGTTGGAGGAGGTCGGGCCTGCCCAAGATGCCCGATGCTGGGTGCTGATGAAGAACGTCTCCCGAGAGTCGCGCGAAGCGGTCAAGAAATGAGCCAGCCTCTGGCAGTGGTCCCAAAGGCCGCGGGGCCGCTGGTCAGGGTCACCGACGTAAAAAAGCACTTTCCGACTGGTGGCGCATTCGGCCGCGGCGCCGTGGTCAGGGCCGTGGACGGCGTGAGCTTCGACATCGCGCCAGGCGAGACCCTGGGTCTGGTTGGCGAGTCCGGCTGCGGAAAGTCAACGCTGGGCCGGGTCATCATGCAGCTGCAGCCGGCCACCTCGGGCTCGATCCAGTTCGAGGGACGGGAGCTCACCAAGATGCACGGGAACGAGCTGCGCATGGTGAGGCAGCGGATGCAGATCATCTTCCAGGACCCCTACGCATCCCTCAACCCGCGGATGGCGATCGGCGACATCATCGCCGAGCCGCTGCAGAACTTCGGCATTGGAAACAAGCGCGATCGCGAGAAGCGTGTGCAAGAGGTGATGCGAGTCTGCGGCCTCAATCCCAATTTCACGAACCGCTATCCGCACGAGTTCTCGGGCGGCCAGCGGCAGCGCATCGGGATTGCCCGCGCGCTGGTGCTGACCCCGAGCCTCATCGTCGCCGACGAGCCGATCTCCGCGCTCGACGTGTCGATCCAGGCGCAGATCGTGAACCTGCTCGAGGACCTGCAGAACGAGTTCAAGCTGACCTATCTGTTCATCGCCCACGACCTTTCAGTGGTGCGCCACGTCAGCGACCGCGTGGCGGTCATGTATCTCGGCAAGATCGTCGAGATCGCGACGAGCCGGGACGTCTACGACACGCCGCTCCATCCTTATACGAAGGTTCTGTTGAGCTCGATCCCGAACCCGGATCCCGAGGTCGAAGCGAGCCGCAAGCCAATTCTGCTCAAGGGCGAGATCCCGTCGCCGATCAACCCGCCGAGCGGCTGCCGCTTCCACACGCGCTGCCCGATCGCGCAGTTCCCGATCTGCGCCGAGGTCGAGCCGCCGCTGGAGATGAAGGCCAGCGGTCACGTCGCGGCGTGCCACTTCGCCGGCAAACTCTAGGGAGAGGTATTTCCCTCTCCCCTTCAGGGGAGAGGGGCGGGGGGTGAGGGGCGCGAAGAAGTTTCCTAGTGCTTCAAGATCCGCGCGCTGGTCCACGAGAAGTCGTACAGCGCGTTGCCGCCAACGCCCCGCACATACGGCTGCACGAGGTACTGCTGCACGCCGTAGACGAGCGGCGCATAGATCGAATCGTCGATCAGCATGTGACCCACGGTCTTGTAGTCAGCGAGGCCGTCTTTCAGCGTCCCGGCGTCGGCAAGGCTGATGAACTTGTCCACGCGGGGGTTTGAGTAGCACGATCCCGACGAAGGGGCGTCGGTGACGAACAGGTAGTCGAACCAGTCCTGGGGATGGTCGTAGTCGGCGCTCCAGCTCTGGCGGAACATCGGGTACGCGCACTTTCCGTTGCGGTTATCGAAGAAAGTCTTGCGATCGATGTCGACGCAGGTGACCGTCACGCCGAGATTCTTTTTCCACTGCGCCGACAGGTTGTCGCAGACCGCTTTGTTGAATGGGTTGGTGTCATAGGTGTACGTGAGCCCTTTCACCTTCGCGCCATTCGGGTCCCACGCCATGTACTCGGCCTTCGCCGAGGCAGCGTCGAACTTCGCGTTGAGGTCGGCATCGTCGCTGACGTAGCCCTGCAGACCCTTGCTGATCAAACCTCCGGTGGCGACGACACAGGCGGTCTTCTGGTTGCACAAAGCGTCAACCAGCGCGTCGCGGTCGATGGCGGTGCTGAACGCGTGGCGTCCTGACCGCCCCGCGTCGATGTCGGCGAAAGGACCGGTGCGTAGGTTGTAGCCGACCCAGAACGCGAGGCCGGTCGGGACGAGGTCGAGCTGGCTCTTGAGCTTGTCATCAGCGGTGTAGCGCGTCGCTGCGGCAGGAGGCAGCCCCTGGCGTCCGTAACCGATGAGGCTGAACACGCCGGACTCGTACTGGGACACCTGCGCGACCGTGTCCGTCAGGACTTCGACGTGCACTCGGGTGAGCTTGCCGGTCGACCCTCCGTACCAATCGGGGACCGGCTGGAAGTCCATCGACTGGCCTGGTACGCGAGAGGTCAAACGGAAAGGTCCGCTTCCGATCAGCGTTTCGGGTTTGGTGAACCATGCGTTCTCACCCGCTGACGCGACGACCTTCTGGTCGACTACCCAGAAGGGCCACAGACCCACCAGCGTCGTGAAATAGCCCGCTCGTTTGGTCAGCGTGGCACTGAAGGTGTAGTCGTCGGTCTTGGCGAGGCCGCTCATCTGGTTGGCCCGCCCTGAGGCGACCGGGTCATAGCCGGCAACGATGTTGAACAGCCCCGCGTAGTCGCCCTGCTTTGCCGCCGCGCGATTCCAGCTGTAGATGAAGTCGTCCGCGGTGATCGCGTCGCCGTTGGAGAAGTGGGCGTTGTGACGCAGATGAAAGGTATAGGTACGGCCGTCGTCGGACACGGTCGGCAGGTCGGTGGCGAGGTCCGGTATGCGGTGAAGCTGGCTGTCGAATTTGTACAGGCCGGAGAAGACGTTGCGGAAGATGTCCACCTCGGCGGCGGTCGAGATGAGCGCGGGATCGAGGTCGGACATGTCCTGCGCGATGGGGAAGCTCAGCGTCTGGTCAGCCGCCAGCGGCTCGGGAGGTGGTGGGGACGTCGTGGGTTTGCCGAGGAGGAGGACGACCAACAGCGCGATCAGCGCGATCGCTATCCCGGCGGCCGCGGGGCGGTAATGGCGGAGCCCGGGGCCGGCGGGAGGGGGTGGGGCCGCCGGAGCCTCGGGCTCAGCTGGTTCCGACGGCTCTTCTGGCTCAGACGCCGGGGCCGCTTCCTCGGGCTCAGCAAGCGCCGCCGGTTCCTCGCGCTCAGCAGGCGGCGCCGGCTCTTCGGGCTCGGGAGGAGGGGCCGGGGCTTTGGGATCAGACAGTGAGGATCACCTTGCCCATGCTCTTGCCTTCCGCCACCGTCGCGAGCGCGCGAGGCGCTTGGCTGAGCGGGAGCCGTGTTCCGATGTACGTCTTGATCTTGCCTGCCTCGCAAAGGTCGAGCAGAGTCTTCATCGCCGGCGCAATGAGCTGAGGTGCACGTCTTGTGTACAAACCCCAGTGCAGCCCCACGACGGAGTAGTTCTTGATCAGTACGTGGTTGGTGGCGGCCTGGGGTATGCGGCCGCTGGTGAAGCCGACGATGACGATCCGGCCCTCGAATGCGATGCATTTGGTCGAGCGGTCGTAAACGTCTCCGCCGATCGGGTCGAACACCACGTTGGCGCCCCGACCTCCGGTGATCTTCTTGACCTCTTCCACGAAGTCCTGCGTCTTGTAGTTCAAGGCGTGGTCCGCGCCAAGCTGACGGCAGACCTCGACTTTCGCGTCCGAGCCGGCGGTCGCAATCACGATCGCCCCTGCCGCCTTGCCGAGCTGGATGGCGGCGCTCCCGACCCCGCCTGCCCCGGCGTGGACGAGCAGCGTCTCACCAGCCTGGAGGTTGGCCCGGCGATGGAGTCCGAACCACCCGGTCTGAAAGATCAGCGTGAATCCGGCCGCCTCCTCGAAGGCCATCGTGTCGGGGATGCGCGTGACCGAGCCTGGGGCGGAATCGGCGACCTGTGCGTAGCCGCCGCGCGTGAGACCTGTGTTGTCGACCAGCGCCATGACGCGATCGCCGGGCTTGAGGCCGGAGGCGGACGGTGCGCTGACGACCTCGCCGCTCACCTCAACGCCCGGGACGAATGGGAGCTCAGGCTTCACCTGGTACAGCCCCGCAACCATCAGCGCGTCGGGAAAGTTGATCGCGGCGGCGCGTACGTTGATGCGTACCAGGCCCTCGGCCGGCTGGCCAGGGTCGAGTTCCTCGAGGCGAAGGGACTCCGGCCCGCCAAGCTCCCGCACCACCCAGGCCTTCACCGGGGGAAGGCTACAGCGCCGGATCGGGCCGGCGCAAAAACCGCGTAGTCACACGCAGCGGCCACAAGCTCCGCCATGTGGTCCAAATTCGTTGTATCCCAAGCTCCGGATACAACCATTCCGGACCACTGGACGGGGTTGCGTGTGCTCTCAAGCTGGAAATTGGGACAATCTCCAAGTAGCCGGCGTAGCTCAGCTTGGCAGAGCAACGGTCTTTTAAACCGATGGTCCAGGGTTCAAATCCCTGCGCCGGCACCTCTGTCCTGTCTCAGGACATCGTGCACTCCTGTGGCAAGACATTGTGCACCGGCCAGCGTCCGCCGAGTGGGTGGTAGATACGTGTGGGGTCGAGAGTCAGGGCCCGAATGAGCTCGCCATCTTCGGTGATGATGCGGACGTCGGGTCCGGCGACCAGGAGTCGGACCTTGCGGTTCTTATGGGCTGTTCCGACCGGAATGTGGTGCAGCTTGCCGAGATAGCGGAGGGTGACCTTGCCGCTGGAGTCAATCTTGTCGCGGCGAACGCGGTGGTCGGTGGGAGCGGGCTGCTGTGTGGGCCTGGCCTTGATGAGTGCGTTGAAGACAGCAAGCGGCGTCTGCCTGTTGAGTGCTCGGTGTGGCCGTCGGTTGTTGTAGTAGTCGCGAAACGCGTCGAGCTGAAACTGGAGCTCGGCGATGGAGCGAGCTGGAGCCTGCTTACGAAGGAAGCGCTTGATGGTTTGGTGGAAACGCTCGACCTTGCCGCAGGTCTGAGGGTGATAAGGCGTGGAGTGTTTGAAGACGATGCCCAAGCGCTCCAGCTCGAGCTCTAGTAGGACCTTGCCACGACGAGTCCGTCCCGTGAAGACGGCGGCGTTGTCGCTGAGGAGGGAAGCCGGCAGACCGAACGTATTTGAAGCTGAATAGAGGACATGGACGGGGTCGGCTGACTTGACGGTCACCAAGGCTTTGGAGGCGAGTGCGACCCTGGACCTGTCGTCGAGGAAGTTGAGGATCTCAACCGGAGAATCGTCCGCGAGCTGCCATGGCGTTGAGTCCAGCTGCCAGGTCTCGTTGGGGAGCTTGGCTTCGAATCGGATGAACGAGGACTTGGGACGTTTGTGGGGCTGTGGCGCGATCAGGCTGTTGCGTTTGAGGATCCGCCAAACCGTCGCGACCGAAGGCACCCTGTCGACCTGGCCGATGAGGTGATAGGCGATGGTGTCAGGTCCAGCATCGTGACCGGCGGCGACCAGCTCGTGGCGAAGCTTCAGGACTTTGGCTTGGACATCAGACGGTGTCTGGTGAAAGCAGGAATGTGGCCGGCGCGATCTCGGCGCCAATGCCGCGTAACCGCCTTCTTTGAACCTCTTGACGAGCTTGTGGATCCACCTGCGCGAGATGCGGTGATCGCGGGCTAGTGCAGTCGGGCTGCGATGTTCCAAGACAACCGCGTCGACGATGTACCGGCCGAGACTCGACATGCGCCACCTCCGAGCTTGGTGGCGAGAACTATGTCCTGCGAGATCAGGGGCCTATGTGGTGAACTCAGACACCTGCGCCGGCACCTCTTTCACCAGCACCTCTTTCACGTCACAAGACACTCAAACCCGTCTAAGCGGCGGCAGGTCACTACCCCCTTACGGGGATTTCGGCAGAATCGTGCCTCTCCGATCGAGATCGCCGGCCTGCCAATCAAGTCTCTAGCCCGCGCGACCAAGGTCCTGACACTGGCGCTGCGAGCAACTCGCGTACCCGCGGGATGCACTTACCTTTGGGGGCAGGCAGCGAGCACGAGTGTGCGAAATTGGGGCATTCAGCCGCCTCGGATACCCCCAAACTCGCACACTAGTCGGGCCGGGCTGCTTGGTGGGCTGCGGTGAAGTGGAACCCCTAACTCATCAGGCGAGTCTGGCTGCGTGCGGGAAAGAAGCTCGCCGAAAAGCCGAACCGGGCTTAGACTCGCGTCGGAATGGCAAGCACCGCGTTGCCACCTGCGGACCTGCTTCCGGTCGGCCGCCGGGCGAACATCCCTTACCGGATCGTCCGTCTGATCGGAGCGCCTCTCCTCCGGCTCTGCTTCCAATTCGAGGTCGAAGGCGGCGAGAACATCCCAAGTTCGGGCAACTACATAGTCATCGCCAACCACCTCAACTGGCTCGACGAGTTCGCGCTCCTGCTGCTGTTTCCGGTCGAGCCGCGCCTGCACTTTCTCGCCGACCCAAAAGACCTGGTGACGCGCAAGTTCCAGTGGTGGCTGATCCGGAACACGGGTGGCTACGTCCCCGTCGTTCGCGAACGTCACGGCGACCAGGCCCTGTTTCACCACGTGGATCGCTGCCTGGAGGTTGGGGGAGCCGTGGCGATCTTTCCGGAAGCCGACTACGGACCGAAAGAGGGCGAGCTCCTGCCCTTCAAGAAGGGCTTCGCCCATTTCGCGATCAAGGCGGGTGTGCCGGTCATCCCGGCCGCCCTTTCAGGGACCAAAGACCTTTGGTTTCGCAAGCGGGTAAGGGTGGTCATCCGCAAGCCCATCGCCCCTGCCGGCCACAGCCCCGAATCGCTGACCGAGACGGCTTTCCAGACCATCAAACAGCTCCTTCCCGAATACAAGGAACCGCCCGGCCGCAAGCTCCTGAGGCGTCGTCTGACCCACCTTTTTTAGCGCTTTTAGAGCGAGACAAGGCCGGGGCCCTTTTGGTAAGGTGCCCTTCCGCGGTTCCTGGGCAGCCCTTCCACACGTCGTCGCTAGAGCTCAGGCCTGATCAACGCCCCGGGGTGGGGCGAATGCGAAGAGGAGCGTTAGGAAGGGTTTGTTACCGCTGTTTCGTGCGGTCCTGGTCTGGACCGTGATTCTTGCCACCGTGATCCTGCCCCGGCTCGAACCGCCGGTGTCGATGAAGTACGCGGTCGCGGTCACACAGCTCAGCGCCTACGACCGAGCTTCCGTCGTGCAGCAGACCCGGACCCAGCGGGTGCACGCGGCGCAGCTGGCCCAGGTCAGCGCGTGGTCCCAGGAGCTGAAGCAGGGCCTGGCCGACTACCAGGCGCAGCTGGATGCGCTCGCCGCCGCCCAGGCCGAAGCGGAGCGTCTCGCAGCCTTGAACAACCACCCGCCGCCTCCTCCCTGGATCGCCAAGATCATCACTGACGCGTTCAGCCCGCTCGGGCACGATGCAGTCGTGTGGGCGATGCGTATCGCGTGGTGCGAGTCCCGGTACCACCCCAACTCGGTGAACAGCGAAAGCCAGGCGTCAGGGCTGTTTCAGTTCCTGCCCAGCACCTGGTCGGGCACTCCGTGGGCCAGCCAATCGCCGTTCGACCCGGTGGCGAATGCGCAGGCCGCCGCCTGGCTCTACAACCGCTACGGCCCCGGCCGCTGGGAGTGCAAATAGCGCCCAACGCCTGAGCTGATTACGCCCCGTCGGTTCAAAAGGGGCGGAATTTTCGTCGCGATTGGGCTCCGTTGGCGCCAACGGGGTGGAATCGACTGAGGCTCAGTCGTCCGACGCGATGGAGATCTGAAGCTCGTAGATCGCCTGTGGCTCGGCGGCGCCTTTGAGCAGCATGGGCTCGAAGCCCGCCACCTCAAACCCATCCGGCAGCAGGCCGCGCGTCGTCTCCGACATCAGCACCTTGGCCGGCCGCACCTTGGACAGGTAAGAGCTGTTGTTGACCGGGACGCCGATCAGCGTGAACTCGAGCCGGCGGTCCGAGCCGACATGACCCGCCACCACGCTCCCGGTGTCCAGCCCGATGCCGACCGAGATCGTCGACTTGCCGGCGGAGACCAGCTCGATGTTCAGGCGGTCGATCTCCTGCACCATTCCCCGCGCCGCCTTCAGCGCCTGGGCGCCGTGGTCAAGCATGGGGTTGGGTGCACCGAAGACCACCAGCATGCCGTCGCCCTGGAACTTGTCGATGTTGCCGCCATGCGTCAGGACGACGTCGATCATCCGGGAGAAGTAGCGATTGAGGAACTCCACCAGCTCCTCGGCTTCCATGCTCTGGGACAGCGTCGAGAAGCCGGCGATGTCGGAGTTGAGCATGGTCACCTCGCGGCGCTCGCCGGGGAGGAATTTCGTGTTGATGTCCGAGCGCTCGAGCACGTAGTCCGTGACCTGCTTGTTCACGTGGAGCTCGAACAGCTGGCGCAGGAAGTCCGAGCGCTCGTACTGGCGCGCATTGTCGATGGCGATCGCCGCCAGGTCTGAGATCGCCTGGAGGAACTCTTTGTCCTTCTCTTCGAAGATCGCCGCCCGGAACGGGTTGTCGACGTAAACCGCGCCGATCACCTTGCCCTTGGTGACGAGCGGCACGGCGATGATCGAGCGCAGGTTTTGCAGGATCACCGACTGCTGTCCCTTGAAGCGGTCGTCGAGGCTGGCGTCGGTTGTCACGACTGCCTCGCCCGTCCTGACCACGTGCTCGATGACCGTCTTCGAGCCCAGGAAGAGACGCGTCTGCTCCGGGTCGGCGTCGCCGCCGGACATCTGCACCGACATCGTGCCCGCGACGGGGTCGACCAGCACGATGAAGCCGCGTGATGCCTGCATGAGAGTGATCACGCGGTCCATCACTTTGCGCAGGACGACTTCGAGCTCCAGGGACGAGCTGAGATCGCGTGCGAGCTCGTAGAGCAGGTGATCGCGCATGCCGAAATCCACTTCGCGGGCCAAGGGCACGGAGAGTGTAACGGCGCAACCTCCCATTTCAGGCGCGTATATGGCAGTCGGTAAACTCGAACTCCCCATGGCCATCGATGGACCGTCCACGCCCGAAGTCGACGCCTTGCTGGCGCGCCTGAACCCACCTCAGAGGGAGGCTGTCACCCATGGTGAAGGGCCTCTACTGATCTTCGCCGGGGCCGGCAGCGGGAAGACGCGGGTGCTCACCGCGCGCATCGCTTACCTGATCGAAACGCACCGAGTCTGGCCCGACCGGCTGCTGGCGGTCACCTTCACCAACAAGGCGGCCAAGGAGATGCGCGCCAGGGTCGAGAACCTGGTCGGAGAAGGCGCCGAGAAGATGTGGGTGGGCACCTTCCACTCGACCGCGGTGAAAATCCTGCGGCGCGAGGCGCCGCGCATCGGCATCGTCAACAGCTTTGTCATCTTCGACGAGGACGACACGCGGGCCGCGCTCAGGCGAGTGCTCGACGAGCTCCGGCTCGACCCCAAGCGCTACCCACTCGGGGCGCTGAGCAACGCCATCTCGCAGGCCAAGAACGAGCTCAAGGGACCGAACGAGTATCCGAACCGCAGCTACGCCGACGAGGTGGTGCGCCGGGTTTACGAGTCCTACCAGGAAGTCCTGCGCCGGTCCGGCGGCCTCGACTTCGACGACCTGATCATGAAGCTGGTCGAGCTGTTCAACACCGACGCCGAAGCGCTGGAAAAGTGGCGCGATCGCTTCCGCCACGTGCTGGTCGACGAGTACCAGGACACCAACCGGGCGCAGTACGTGCTCGTGAACCAGCTCGCGCTGGAGCACCGCAACCTTGTCGTCGTCGGAGACGACGACCAGTCGATCTACCGATTCCGGGGCGCCGACATCCGCAACATCCTCGACTTCCGCAAGGACTACCCGGACGCCCACATCGTGCGGCTGGAGCAGAACTACCGCTCGAGCCAGGCCATCCTTGACGCCGCTTACGCCGTCATCCGCAGCAACCCGGAGCGGGCCGAGAAGAAGCTCTGGACGGAGCGTGCCGGTGGCGAAAAGGTGATGGCGATGCAGGCGTACAACGAGGTCGAGGAGGCCGAGTTCGTCGCCGACGAAATCGAGCGCCTCCGGCGCACCGAGAACCGAGGCTACTCGGACTTTGCGGTCCTCTATCGGACCAACGCCCAGTCCCGATCGTTTGAGGATGTGCTCGCGCGGCGGCGCATCCCCTACCGGCTGGTCGGCGGCATTCGCTTCTGGGAGCGCCGCGAGGTCAAGGATGTGGTCGCCTACCTGCGCTTCTGCTTCAACCCCAAAGACGCACTCAGCTTTTCTCGCATCGTCTCAGTCCCCCCACGCAAGATCGGCAACGTCACCGTTGACGCCCTCAACGTCTTTGCGCGTGAAAAGGAAGCGGACATCCTGTCGCTGCTCGACGACCCAGGTCGTGTCCCGGGTGTGCCGCGTCCCGCGATCGCCCCGCTGCAAAAGTTCCGGTCGCAGATCGAGTCGATCCGCTCGGTCATGGGCGTCCTGCGGCCCAGCGAGCTGCTCGACCACGTGATCGAGGTCATGGACTTGCGCCAGCACTATCTCGACGGGACCCCGCAGGGCGAGGCGCGCATGGAGAACCTGAACGAGCTGCGCGGCCTCGCCGAGAGCTTCGATGACCGTGATCCGGCGCAGGGTGTCGAGGATTTTCTGGCCGAGGTTGCCCTGGTCTCCGACGTCGATGCTTACGACGAGAACGGCGAGGGGGCGACGCTGATCACGCTGCACATGGTCAAGGGCCTCGAGTTCCCCGTGGTTTTCATGGTCGGCATGGAGGAAGGACTTCTGCCCCATCAGCGCGCGCTGGACGAGCGCGAGGAAAACCCTTCGGCGGTCGGCGCGGCGACCGAGATGGCCGAGGAGCGCCGCCTGTGTTACGTGGGCATGACGCGCGCGAAAGATCGCCTGTACCTGAGCTGCGCGTTCCGCCGCCACCTGTACGGCCGCTCACAGCCCGCCTTTCCGAGCCGCTTCCTGACCGAGATCCCGCAGTCACAGCTCGCTGCGCCGAAGGGCAGCGCGCCGGTGGCGCCTCCGCGGCAGGGCTACAAGGAGCGGTTCCAGGAGCGTCAGGTGCAGGCCGCCCCGGCGGCGCCGCCCGTGCAGCGGTTCACCAGCGGTGATCGCGTCAAGCATCCGGCGTTCGGCGCCGGAACAGTGGTCAAAAGCACGCTGACGCGCACCGACGAGGAGCTGGTGATCAAGTTCGACAAGGCCGGCTTGAAAATCCTGAGCGGCATGCTCGCGCCGTTGACCAAATGAGCAAGCGAAAAAAGGTCGTCGATCCAGCAGTGCGTGTCGAGCGGCTCCGCGAGCTCGTGCGTCGCTACGAGCATGCCTACCACGTGCTGGACCAGCCAGAGATCACCGACGCGGAGTACGACGCGCTGTTTCTCGAGCTGCGCCGGATCGAGGACGAGCGGCCTGACCTCGTGACCGCCGACTCGCCCACGCAGCGGGTTGGTGGAGAGGCGTCCGAACAGTTCGCCAAGGTGCGCCACCGCTCACCGATGCTCAGCCTCCAGAACGCTTTCGACGAGACCGAGATTCGCGCCTTCGACAAGCGCGTGCGGGCTGCGATCGGGGACAAGGTCACCTACTGCGCAGAGTTGAAGATCGACGGCCTCGCGATCAGCCTCACCTACGCGAAAGGCCGGCTGCAGCGAGCGGCGACCCGCGGCGATGGGACCGTGGGCGAGGACGTGACGGCCAACCTGCGCACCATCCGCAGCGTGCCCCTGACGATCACGCCGGCGGCTGGCCTGCCCGATGTGTTCGAGGTGAGGGGGGAGGTCTACTTTCCGATCGCCGCATTCGAGAAGCTGAACCGTGAGATGGAGGCTGCCGGCAAGGTTCGCTATGTCAATCCGCGCAACACCGCGGCCGGCAGCGTCCGCCAGATCGACCCCAACGTGACGGCGAGCCGCGACCTGCAGACGTTCATGTACACCCTCGACCCGGGCGGAGCGAACCGGTCGCAGTGGGACGTGCTGCGGTCGCTGGAGAAGATGGGGTTCCGCGTCAACAAGCACCGCCGAAGGCTCAACTCGATCGAAGAGGTGATCGAGTATCACGCCGAGTGGCAGAGACGACGCCATGAGCTGGAGCATGAGATCGACGGTGTGGTGATCAAGGTCGACGGTTTCGCGCAGCAGCTCGAGCTTGGTTTCGTCGCACGCTCGCCCCGCTGGGCGATCGCCTTCAAGTACGCGCCGGAGCAAGCAGAGACGACGGTGGAAGAGATCGCCTGCTACGTCGGCCGCACCGGCGTGCTCACACCGGTCGCCCACGTCACGCCGGTGGTGGTCGGCGGCGTGACCGTCCGCAACGTGACGATGCACAACGAGTCGCAGGTCAACGAAAAGGGCGTGTACGTCGGAGCCCGCGTCGTCATCCATCGGGCGGGCGATGTCATCCCCGAAATCGTCAGCGTCAAGAACCCCAAGCCGGGCTGGAAGATGCCCACGAAGTGTCCCGTGTGTGGAGGCCAGGTCGTCCGCGAGGAGCCGTACATCGCGCACAGGTGCATCAACCCGTTCTGCGGCGCGCAAAGGCTGGAGCGGCTGCGCCATTTCGCCAGCCGTGGCGCGCTGAACATCGAAGGACTCGGCTACGCCACCATCGGGCAGGTCATCGACCGCGGTTGGGTCGAGGATCCGAGCGACCTCTACCGGCTCACGAAGGAACAGATCGTGCAGCTCGAAGGCTTCGCCGACAAGTCCGGCCAGAACCTGCTCGACCGCATCGCCGAGAGCCGGCGCCCGGAGCTGGGGCGATTCCTTTACGCCCTCGGCATCCCGCAGGTGGGCGAGGCGACGGCCGATCTTCTCGCCGCCGACTTCGGCACTGTCGCGAAGCTGCGCAGCGCGAGCGAGGAGGATCTCCAGCGTGTCGAGGGCGTCGGGCCGAACATGGCGCGCGAGGTGCACGCATACTTCGCCGGCCAGGGCGGCGAGCTTGTCGCCAAGCTGCTCAAGGCCGGCGTCGAGCCGCATGCCGTCGAGCCGCCGGGTGAGGGCCCGCTGACCGGCAAGACGTTCGTCTTCACCGGGACGCTCGAGACCATGAGCCGGCCTGACGCGGAGGCGCTGGTCCGGAAGCTTGGCGGGAAGGCGGCCGGGAGCGTGAGCGCCAAGACGAGCTTCGTCGTGGCCGGGCCGAATGCCGGCTCGAAGCTCGACAAGGCGCAGAAGCTGAAGCTGATGATCCTGGACGAAGAGCAGTTCCTCGCCCTCGTGCCAAAGTAATGGCCGCTTTGCAAGCCACTCGCGAACAAACGACGCCTGCCAACGCGACCACGCCGCCGTGGGTCTGGGCGGTGCTGGTGTTCGGAGCGGGCGTGATGCTCGCCTGGGCGTGGTTCATCCTCGGGTTTCTTACCGAACCTTCAGCCGTCGGCCGAATACGCGTCGTCCTTCTGACGTCGGCCGTCTACTCGGTAGGTTCGGCGGTGGTCGGAGTGGTCGGCGCGGTCGGTCTGATCCGGCGCCGGCGCTGGGCCGGCACGCTGTCGGTGATCGCTTCGGCCGCCATGACGCTCACCGTCGTCGGCGCCATCGCCGGAATTCCGGCGCTGGTCGGTCTCATGTCGCCTCGCCGATCTCCATAGAGTGAGTGTCTATGCCGCTATCACGTGATGAAGTTCGCCATGTCGCCATGCTCGCGCGCCTTGGCCTCGAGCCGGGCGACGAGGAGTTCTACGCCGAACAGCTGAGCGGCATCCTCGAGCACATCGACCGGCTGCAGCAGCTGAAGACGGACGACATCCCGCCGACCGCGCAGGTCGTCGAGGTCGCGAACACGCTGCGCGATGACGTGCCACGCCCCGGCCTGAGCCAGGCCGACGCGCTCGCCAACGCGCCCGCGGCCGTGGACGGATTCTTCCGCGTGCCGTCGATCCAGGAAGAGGCGTGACCGCCGGGCGCGCGCAGGGCGCACCTTCAACAAATCTCACCGAGCTGACGATCCGCGAGGCGGCGAGGCTGCTGCGGCTTCGCTCGTTCTCGGCGGCCGAGCTGGTGACGGCGCATATCGAAAAGATCGAGCGCCTCGACCGTCGTGTGAAAGCTTTCCTTCGCTTCACACCGGAGTTGTGGGAGAAGCAGGCCGAAGAGGCCGACGCTCGGATCAACAACGGCGACCCCGGCCTTCTTGTCGGGATCCCGATGGCCGTGAAGGACGTGCTGTGCGTGCGCGGTGTGGAGACGACGGCAGGCTCGCAGATCCTGCGCGGCTTCCGGCCGCCGTATACCGGCACTGCGGTGTCGAGGCTCTTCGATGCCGGCGCCGTGATGCTGGGAGTCACGAACTGCGACGAGTTCGCCATGGGCAGCTCGACTGAGAACTCCGGCTATCACCCCACGCACAATCCCTGGGACCTCGATCGCGTCCCAGGTGGAAGCTCCGGCGGCAGCGCCGCGGCGGTGGCGTCCGGTGAGGCGATGATCGCCCTGGGCACCGACACAGGCGGTTCGATCCGCCAGCCGGCGGCGCTGTGCGGCGTGGTCGGCATGAAGCCGACGTACGGTCGCGTCAGCCGCTATGGACTCATCGCGTTCGCGTCGAGTCTCGACCAGATCGGTCCGTTTGCACGATCGGTCGAAGACGCGGCGCTGGTGCTGGAGGCGATGGCCGGCCACGATCCTCTCGACGCGACGAGCTCCAACCGCCCCAACGATGTGCTCCGCGACCTGGAGGCGGGAGTGAAGGGCATGAGGCTGGGCGTGCCGCGTGAGTACTACGACGTCGAGGGAATCGAGCCCAGCGTGAAGGCCGCGATCGACAAGGCAATCAAGAATTTTCGCGACGCGGGCGCCGAGATCGTCGACGTCACGCTGCCTCACACTGACTACGGGCTCGCCGCGTACTACATCATCGCGCCGGCTGAGTGCTCATCCAACCTCGCGCGGTTTGACGGGGTGAGGTACGGGATGTCCACGGACGACGCGCAGAACATCACCGAGGCTTACATGCGCACCCGGCGCAAGGGCTTTGGCACCGAAGTTCGGAGGCGCGTGATGCTCGGCACCTACGCCTTGTCGAGCGGTTACTACGACGCCTACTACTTGAAGGCGCAGAAAGTGCGAACGCTGATCAAGCGCGACTTCGACCTCGCGTTCGAGAAATGCGACGCGATCATCAGCGCGACTTCGCCGACCGTCGCCTTTCCGTTGGGCTCCAAGACGCAGGACCCGCTTTCCATGTACCTGTGCGACGTGCTCACGCTTGGCGGCAACCTCGCCGGCCTGCCGGGGATCAGCGTGCCGTGCGGAATGTCGGAGGACCTGCTGCCGATCGGCTTGCAGATCATGGCTCCGCAGTGGCGAGAGGACGTTGCCCTGCGCGTCGCGCGCGCATACGAGGTGGCGAGCGGCGTCAAGGCGGAGGTGGCGCCTGTTGTCTAGCGGTTGGGAGGTCGTGATCGGCATGGAGGTCCATGTGCAGCCGCGCACCCGCTCGAAAATGTTCTGCGGCTGCGCGGTCGGTCAGCTGGGCGACCCGCCCAACTCCAACGTGTGTGAAATATGCCTCGGCATGCCCGGCACCCTGCCGACCATCAACAAAGCCGCGGTCGAGGCGTGCCTCAAGACGGCGCTCGCGCTCAACTGCGAGATCCCGCGCCACACCAAGTTCGACCGCAAGAACTACATGTATCCGGACCTCCCGAAGGGCTACCAGATCAGCCAGTACGACCTGCCGATGAGCGTCAGCGGCTACCTCGATCTCGACGGCCGCCGCGTGCGAGTTCGTCGCGTGCATCTCGAGGAGGACACGGGCAAGCTCATCCACGCGGGCGACAAGCTGCACCAGGCGAAGGAATCCTTCGTCGACCTCAACCGCGCGGGCGTGCCTTTGATGGAGATCGTCACGGAGCCCGACCTTCGCTCTGCCGACGAAGCTCGCGACTACGCGATCGCCCTGCGCACGCTGCTCCGCACTATCGGCGCGTCGGAGGCGGAGATGGAGAAGGGCCAGCTTCGCGCTGAGCCCAACATCTCGCTGCGCCGCGCAGGAACGGACGACCTTGGCGTGAAGACCGAGCTCAAGAACATCAACTCGTTCCGCGCCCTATACCGCGCCATCCTTTATGAGGTTGGCCGGCAGACGGAGGTTCTGGAGTCCGGCGGCACCGTGGTGCAGGAGACGCGCGGCTGGTCGGACGCCGAGCAGCGCACCTTCTCTCAGCGCAGCAAGGAGTTCGCCGAGGACTATCGCTACTTCCCCGAGCCCGACCTGCCTCCGCTGGAGATCGATGCGGCCTGGATCGAGGAGCTTCGCCGCGCCCTGCCCGAGCTGCCCGGAGCACGCCGGGGCCGCCTTGTCTCCGAGTACGGCCTGCCGGTGGCGGACGCGGTGCTCATCGCTGCCGACCGCGACCTCGCCGATCTGTTCGAGGCCGCGGTCGCCGCGGGGGCGGAAGCCAAGCCGGTGGCCAACTGGATCATCGGAGACGTCGCCCCGAGCGGCAAGATCCCGACTCCGGAGCACCTTGCTGAGCTCGTGAAGCTGCTCACCGCGGGGAGCATCACCCGCGACCAGGCCCGCGAGGTGCTCCTCGAATCGGTCGAGACGGGCCGCTCACCCTCCCAAATCGTGGCCGAGCATGGCTACGCACAGCTGAGCGACGAGTCCGCCTTGCAGGACGAGGTCGAGGCGGTGATGGCGGCCAACCCGAGGGCGGTCGAGGACTACAGGGCGGGCAAGAAGCAGGCGCTCGGTGCGCTCATGGCCGAGCTGCGGAAGCGAACACCCCAGGCCAACCCGAAGGTGGCGAGCGAGCTCCTTCTGCGACTTCTGGGCTAGCGAGCCATACGGCGGCGAGACAGCCAGGTGTTGAACACGAACAGGCCAGCCCCGATCAGGTAGGTCGCCAACGCGACGACGACAAGGGCGCCGGCGACGAACTCAGGGACGAAGGTGGTCAAGCCGAGCGCGATCATCGAGGCGCCCAGACCGACTGCGGTCAAGCCCAGTAGGCGAACCACTCCCGGTGTAGCGCGTGCGATTGGCCTCAGCATCCAGTCTTTCCACCAGCCGGGCAAGCTGCCCTGGACGACCAGGTAGAGGCCAATTCCTAGCAAAGGCCCGCCGACCGCATAGGAAATTCCAAGCAGTGCGTATCCCACGGCGGGCCATTCTAGCCAAAGGACGTCGAATTGCGCACTCCCGGTAGCCTTGTCCGGTGCCCCTGCCGCCTGACCTCCACGTGCACACCGAATGGTCGTGGGACGCCGCCCGCGGCTCGATGGAGCGCAGCTGCGAGCGGGCTCTGCAGCTCGGACTGCCGGGGATTGCCTTTACGGAGCATGCCGACTTCGTGGTGATTCACGAGGGCCAGCACAGCCTCGACGTCACCGGGTACCTCCAGGCGGTCGAGGAGTGCCGGGCCAGGTTCAAGAATCTGCGCATCCTGTCTGGTGTTGAGCTTGGCGAGCCGCACTGGTATCCCGACGAGACGGCGGCAATCCTGGGTGCGGGGCGGCTCGACCGCGTGCTGGGGTCCGTTCATTGCGCGCGCGTGGACGGCCGGCCGGTCGACGCCAGCCAGTTTCGCGACCTGCCCGCGTCGGCGTTCGCGGGTGCGGTGCGTGAGTATTTCCGCGAGACGCTCGCCCTGGTCGAGAGCTCACAGCAGTTCGATGCCCTGGCGCATCTCGATTACCCCAAACGCTACTGGCTGGAGGGCCAGACGCCATATCGCGAGGAGGATTACGAAGAAGAGCTGCGCGCGGTGCTCGTTGCCGCTGCCAAGCGCGGCCTGGTGCTCGAGGTGAACACCACCCGCGGCCACACGCTGTGCCCGGACATCACTGTGGTCCGCTGGTGGCATGAGGTGGGGGGTAGGGGGGTGCAGTTCGGGAGCGACGCGCACCAGCCGGACAAGGTCGCCGAGGGTTTCGTCACGGCGACGCAGATGGTCGAGTCGGCGGGTTTCAAGGCGGCGCGCGACCCGGTTGGGTTATGGCGCCGCTGATCCTGCGGCCCGATGCGCCGGCGCACGGCGGCGCGGCCGTTGCGCGCGAGGACGGCAAGGTGTGGCTGGTGAACTACGCGCTGCCGGGCGAGATCGTGGAGGCCGAGCCGCGCGGCAGGCAGGGCGGCGTGGCGGTGGCTGCGGCAACGCGAGTCATCGAGCCTTCACCGCATCGTGTGGCCGCGCCGTGTCCGTACTTCGGGCAATGCGGCGGTTGCCAGCTGCAGCACGCCGCGTACGCCCACCAGCTCCAGCTCAAGCGCCAGGTCGTCGAAGAGGCTTGGGCGCGCGCCGGCCTGCGCCTTCCCCCGGACACCCCGGTGCTTGGCATGGACAACCCCTGGCGCTACCGCATCCGCGGTGAGTTCGAAGCCATCTTGCACAGCGGGGCGTGGCGGTTCGGCTTTCACAAGCTCCGCTCGCACCAGGTCTTGCCGATCGATTCATGCCTGATCCACGACCTCCGCATCGAGCACGCGCTGCCCGCCTTTGCGCAGGCAGCCAACGAGCTGGAGCTGAAGGACTTGCAGAACCTGCTCCTCACAACAGAGCCGAACGGCAAGGGTTTGCTGTGGCGCATGCGCCATCGCGGCCGCGCGCCGACCTGGCCACGTGATGAGTACGCACGCCGCGTCGCGGAGCTGCTGCCCGACCAGACCCTCGTGGACGATGCCATGACGCTGAACTTCTGGGACTTGAGCTTCCGGGTTCGCAGCGACACGTTCGTGCAGACCAACTACCAGCAGATGCTCGTCCTTTACAGCACCGCGCTTGACATGCTCGCGGCAGGTCCATCCGACCACGTGCTGGATCTCTACGCGGGAATCGGCACGATCTCGGTGGCGGTCGCTCGCGCTGCGGCCGGTGTGACCGCGATCGAGGAGAACCCGCACGCCATCCAGCTGGGCCGCCTGAACGCACGCATCAACTCGGCTCGAGTCGAGTACCTACCCGGAAAAGTCGAGACGGTGCTGCGGCAGGTGCGGCTTGGCCGGCACCACGCGGTCATCCTGGACCCGCCTCGTGCGGGGTGCGAGCCGGCCGCGATCGCGGAGTTGATCCGGCTGGGTGTCGACCGATTGGTCTACGTCTCGTGCGAGCCTTCGACGCACGCGCGTGACCTGATCGCTCTAGTCCGGGGCGGCTACCGTGTCAGGCGAGCTGCGATCGTCGACATGTTTCCGCAGACGTACCACATCGAGTCAGTGGCGCTGCTCCAGCGCGGCTAGCCGCCTCCCAATCCGCCCCGTTGGCTCCAGCGGGACGGAATTTTTCGCTGACAAACGCCCCGTTGGCGCCAACGGGATGGAATCGGGCTCCTTAACCGCCTGGGTTGCGAAGCGTGATGAGTCACAGCACGCTCCTGGGTATGTCTCGAGCACCCCATATCCCGTCCGAACTAAAGGTAAGACCCTTCACTTTGGACGAGGCGCGTACGGCGGGGCTCACGAAGAGTTCGCTGAAGGGTAGGGCCTGGCGACGACTCGGTACAGAGCTCTACGTTTGGAGCGGCTTGCCAGAGGATCTGTGGAAACTGCTCCGCGCATGGCAACGCTCGCTGCCGGCGGATGCCGTGTTCGGAGGCGCGACCGCGGCCTGGATCTCCGGGCTCGACTTCAATCCGACCGAACCCGTCGAGATCATCGTGCCGCCAAATTCAGGCGTTCGCTCGCGGCCCGGCCTAGGCGTGCGCCGCTGCCTGATCCCAACTTCTGATGCGAAAATGATCCGAGGGCTGCGTGCTCTGACTCTCCACCGCACCCTCTTCGATATGTGCCTTCGATTGGCGGCGGTGGAAGCGCTGGTCGCAATCGACATGTCAATCAAGCGCGAACTCACTGAGGCCACGGCGTTGCGTCGCTACGCAGAGAAAGCCAAAGGTCGTGCAGGTGCCCGCCGACTGCATTCTCTTGTGGCTCTTTCGGCGCCGGCAGAATCGCCAATGGAAACGCGACTTCGATGGCTTCTCATCCAGCGTGGTCTGCCACGCCCGGAGGTCCAGGTGGATCTCCGCGATGACAAGAATCGGTTTCTCGGCAGAGCGGACTTGTATTACCCCGCGGCGCGGCTAATCGTCGAGTACGACGGCGGCAATCACCGTGATCGACTGGTGGAAGACAATCGCCGCCAGAACCTGCTGCTCAGTGCTGGATTCCAGCTCCTGCGTTTCACGGCCACGGACGTTCGCGACCGGCAGGATGTCGTGGAGTCGCAAGTGCGGGGGGCTCTGGCCCAGCGTCACTAAGCAACCGATGGCCCTAGCGGTCGAACTCGTCACTTTCGAGGATCTGCTTCAGCTTGCCCAAACCTACGGTGTACCTGGACACGAGCGTCGATTTCATCAGGGTCAGAAGCAACGCGAGCCCGACCAGAGCGCTGTTATAGGTTGTCTCGGCTTTCAATTGATGGTGCAGCACCGTACCGGTTGGCCCGGGTTCCATCGTCATGACTTCCGAAGTCAGGATCAGCGATTCCGAAGAGCGGGAGATCAGGCGAGACGACACGAGCTTGTTGCGCTCGAAGTCGATGACCTCGCTTACGCCCTCCAATTTCTGCTTACCTGCGATCTCGTGGCGTCGAAACCGAGTTCCAGGCCCGATAGGCCCACTGCTTATCTTCTCGACCGCAACGATCATGGAGATGTATCGAGGTAGGTTCACATCATCGGCGACAAACGCAAACACGATCGCCGGATCGTCATCGATAACTACGGTGGTCGTGGTGACCGTGGTGCGTCTCGAGGGGGATAGCCAGAAGATTGTCCAGACGACGGCGGCGGCGAGGATGACAAGTCCGAGCGCAGGAGAATCCGCCGCCCCTTGGTTGAGAGCGACCGTGGCGATTGTGCAATCGAATAGAAGCACCAAGGTGGCCATGCGCCGATCGGCTGCAAGCTCATCGACAGGCTTGCCTCGTGCGGACCAGTACCGCGTTATAGACAAGACCAGAGCCACGACCGAGATGGCGACGAATGGCACGGACACGACGGCAAACAACAACCAGCGGTTTAGTCGGGGCCCCCCGTAGAGCATCACGTAGATGATCGGCACGGTTGGAAGAGTCAGGATCAGCAGGGGGACCACGGCAGGTGGTCGCCGGCCCGATCTAACTCTTGGGACTTTGCCCTGGCTTACGACAAGGTCCGGCGCAGGCGAGTCGCTCGGCGTTGAGCTGTCCAAAGCGGCTAGCGGTCGAACTCGCTGGTTTCGAGAATCTGCTTCAACTTGTCCCAGGCTGCTTTGCGCATTGCGAGGAGCCGCTGTTTCTGCGCCCCCCGAAGGAACACGCCCCCAAGCAGCGCCTGGTTGTATCGGATCTCGGATTCGAATCGATGCTGCAGCAACGTGCCCCTTCCGACGGGTTCAAAGGTCAGGACCTCCAGATTTGGCGTGATCGCGATCGTGCGCGACGTCACTCGTGAGCTGGGCTCGTAGTGAATGACCTCGCTGGTGCCCTCCCACGTCTTGTTCGGCCCCAGGCGAACGAGACCGCGGAACTGGGTGCCCGGACCTATCGGACCGGTGGTTATCTTCTCGACCGACTCCACGATGGCGACGTAGCGAGGCTGGTTCACATCGTTGGTCACGAACGCAAACACCGTTGCCGGGTCGCGTTCGATGACAACGCTGGACTCAGTCACGATCGCCCGCCTCGCCGGTGGCAGCCAAAACACGATCCAGGCGAGTGCGCCGGCGATGAACAGCAGCCCGACCGCCGGCGTGATGGCAGCGATCTGAAAGGCAATGGAGATGATCAGCAAGTCAAATCCGACCAGCATGGTTGCCAGCGAGCGGTCGAGAGCCCGCTCGTCGACCGCCTTGCGCCTCGTCAACCAAAACCGCACCAAGGCAATGGCTATGACAACTCCCGCGGCCCAGTTGAAGACCCAGTTTGCTGTTACGAACACCTGGGCCACAGCTTGTGCTTGGGAGCCGGCCAGCATGGCGTAGAACACGGAAGCTGCAGGAATGGCCAGGATCACCACGTGGATCAGTGCTGGGGATCGACGGAGCGATTGCAGGGTGTCGCCGGGACCCTGGCTGACGACAAGGTCGGGGGTTGGGTCGCTAGAAGACGTTGAGCCCGTGTCCCATGCGGAGAAGGGCCAGGCGAAGCCGCCCAGGGCCCAGGTTCCTGACCGCCAGGATCAGGATCGCTCTCAGAACAGGCACGACACCTTCAACGCGGGCGGAAGCATAGGGTTACGGCCCCGCCAAAGGCAACCCCCTACTGGAGTTGGTGAACGAACTCGGCCAGCCTGCCCACACCCTCGCGTAGGTCGGTATCCGAGCTCGCGAGGCTGATTCGGACGGCCCCGGAGGCGATCTCCCCGAACGCGCTCCCTGGCGCCACCGAGACGCCGCGCTCGCGAAGGAGCCTGAACGCGAACTCGCGCGCGTGCAGCTGGCTGCGGGAGATGTCCGCCATGCAGTAGAAGGCGCCGGTGGGCTCGCTGACCAGCATTTCCGCCTCACGCAGGATGTCCACCACGACGTTGCGGCGGTGCCGGTAGGCGGCGACCATCTCGCCGACGCAGTCCTGTGGCCCGTCGAGCGCCGCCTCCGCCGCGACCTGCGTGATGGTGGAAACGCACGAGGAGTTGGACTCGAGGACCTTGGTCGCGGTATCGATGAGCGCGGCCGATCCGGTCACGTAGCCGATCCGCCATCCGGTCATCGAGTAAGACTTCGAGAACGTGAAGACGCTGGCTATGCGCGGGTCGTCCGGGGCAAGGCTCGCGGGACTCGTCCATGTACCGTCGAGAATGATCTGGTCGTAGCACTCGTCGCTGAGAAGCCACAGGTTGTGGCGCTGCGCGATCTCGATCAGTCGGGCGATGGTTGCGGCCGGATAAACAGCCCCGGTCGGGTTGTTGGGACTGTTGATCAAAAGCATCTTCGTGCGCTTGGTGATCAAGCGCGCTAGAGCGTCCAGGTCGGGTTGGAATCCGTCGGCGGCCGCGCACGGATAGAAGACTCCACGAGCTCCGGTCCACGTGAGCATCAGCCGGGTGTTTGGCCACCCCGGGTCGGGCATCAGCACCTCATCGCCGGACTCGAGCACCGCTCCGAAGACCGCGGCGAGCGCACCGACACCGCCTGGTCCGCACGCGATGCGATCGGGCGTGGTTCGGATGCCGTTCACTCGCTCCAGCTTGGTCACCAGCTTCTCGCGTAGCGAGATCAATCCCTGCGTGTGCGTGTAGAAAGTCTTGTTCTCGTCGATCGCCCGCTTGCCCGCCTCCTTGATGTGGTCAGGAGTTGGGAAGTTGGGCTGCCCGACGTCAAGCCGTATCGCACCGGGCGTGCTCACCGCCTCGTTCGAGATCTCGCGTATGCCCGAGTGGTGAGCCTCGGCCGGCAGCAGGGCGAGAGAAGGCATACGGATATTCTCGTGGTTAAGTCCTTACGAGGTGGAGCAGGTAGGGCCTTAGACTATCCGCGGGGTCCGCCACACCCAAAACCAAACGATGCCGCACGCCCCCAAGACCTTCGTTCACCTGCACAACCACACCGAGTACTCGCTGCTCGATGGGGCTAGCCGCATACCCGCGCTCGTCGCGCGCGCGGCCGAGCTCGAGATGCCCGCACTCGCCATGACAGACCACGGCGTGATGTACGGAGCGATCCACTTCTACAAGGCGTGCAAAGACGCCGGGATCAAGCCGATAGTGGGCTGCGAGGTCTACGTCGCGCCGCGCTCACGCCTGCTGCGTGAGGGACGGGTGGACCGCGATCCCAACCACCTGACCCTTCTAGCCGCCAACCACGAGGGCTACGTGAACCTGATGAAGCTCTGCACCGTCGGCCAGATGGAGGGCATGTATTACAAGCCCCGCATTGACAAGGAAATCCTGGCCGAACACTCGAAGGGCCTCATCGCGCTTTCGGGCTGCCTGCAGGGGGAGGCGGCAACCCGGATCACCGAAGGCGACCCGGATGGCGCGCGCGAAGCGGTGGCCGCGTATCGCGACATCTTCGGCAAGGATCGCTTCCTGCTCGAGGTGCAGCGCCACGGCATCGACAAGCAGCAGCAGGTGAACGAAGCGCTTGCCGGATTCGGCAAGGAGTTCGGGCTGCGCCTGTGCGCCACCAACGACCTTCACTACGTGCACCGCCACGACTCGGAGGCCCACGACGTGCTGCTCTGCCTGCAGACCGGCGCGCGCTTCAACGACCCGAATCGCTGGCGCTTCTCATCCCAGGAGAACTACCTCAAGACCCCTGAAGAGATGCTGACGACGTTCGCGGACCTCCCGGACGCCCTCGCCAGCACGCTCGACGTGGCCGACATGTGCGACTTGAAACTGAAGCTCGGCGCCACACTCCTACCTCCCTTCGACGTGCCGGACGGGATGACTCCCGACGAATACCTGCGGAAGTTGGTGCTCGATGGCATCACGTGGCGATATGGCGAACCAACCGCGGCCGTCACGGAGCGCGCCGAGGTCGAGCTCTCGGTCATCAGCCAGACGGGGTACGCCTCCTACTTCCTGATCGTGTGGGACTTCTACAACTTCGCCCGCAAGCAAGGCATCGTCGTGGGGCCGGGGCGCGGAAGCGCGGCCGGCAGCCTCGTCTCGTACTGCCTCGGCATCACCAACCTCGATCCCCTGCTGCACGGCCTGATCTTCGAGCGCTTTCTCAACATCGATCGCGTATCGATGCCCGACATCGACTGCGACTTTTCCGTGGAGGGCCGCGAGAGGGTCATCCGCTACGTCTCGGAGAAGTACGGCTCCGACCGAGTCGCCCAGATCATCACCTTCACCACCATGGCTTCGAAAGCCGCGATCCGCGACGTCGGCCGCGTGCTGGAGGTGCCGCTGCGCGATACGGATCGCCTGGCCAAGCTCGTGCCGGTCTGGCAGGGGCGTTCCAAGACGCTCGAAGACACGATCAAAGAGGTTCCGGAGTTTCGTGAGGCCTATGAGTCAAACGAGGAGCAGAAGCGACTGATCGACGTCGCCCGGACTCTCGAAGGCGTCTCGCGCAACGTGAGCACTCACGCTGCCGGCGTGGTCATCGCGCCTGAGCCGCTGGTGCACTTCACGCCTCTCCAGTACGGCCCGGGACGAGAGGCGGTGGTGACGCAGTACGACATGAAAGCCGTCGGCGACATCGGCCTGCTGAAGATCGACTTCCTCGGCCTGCAGAACCTCGACATCATCTCCACCTGCCTTCGACTGCTCAAGGAGAACCGCGGACTCGAGATCAACATCGACGACCTTCCTTTCGACGACGCCAAAACCTACGAGCTCATCTCGGCGGGCGACACCCATGGCGTGTTCCAGCTCGAAGGTGCGGGCATGCGTCGGATGTTGATGGACATGCGCCCGCAGAGCTTTTCAGATGTAGCAGCCGCGGTCGCCCTGTTTCGCCCGGGCCCGATGGTCAACATCCCCGCCTACGTTGCGCGCAAGCAGGGTCGCGAGCCAATCGAGTACATGCACGAGCGCCTCGAGCCCATCCTGCGCGAGACCTACGGCGTGATGATCTACCAGGAGCAGGTGATGATGGCTGCGCGTGAGCTGGCCGGATTCACGTTGAGCGAAGCCGACATCCTTCGCGCCGCCATGGGCAAGAAGGACAAGGCGAAGATGGCAAAGCTGCGCACGAAGTTCATCGACGGCACTGTCGAGCGCGGGATTGCGCAGTCGACCGCCGAGGCGCTGTTCGACAGCATCGCGAAGTTCGCCGAGTACGGTTTCAACCGGGCGCATTCGGCCGCTTATGGGGTGATCAGCTACCAGACCGCGTACTTGAAGGCCAACTATCCACTGGAGTACATGACGGCTCTGCTCATCCACATGGAAGGCAGCGCGGACAGGGTGGCTACCGCGATAGTCGATTGCCGGATCCGCGGCATCGATGTGGTGGCGCCGGACATCAACCGTTCACGTGCGGACTTCTCGATGAGCGATGGTCGCATCCTCTTTGGGCTCGCAGCGATCAAGAACGTCGGGCAGCACGCGGTGGAGAGCCTCGTCTCGATGCGCGACACGGACGGCCCGTTCAAGTCGCTCGAGGACCTGTGCGATCGCACCGCCGCGATCCAGGATGTCAACCGCCGCGTCCTCGAGTCGCTCGTCCAGTCGGGCACATGCGATTCTCTGGGCGAGCGGGCGCGGCTGCTCACTGCGCTGGAGCACGCTGTCAGCCGGGCGGAGCGGACGCGTCGCGACCGGGAGTCTGGTCAGACGTCGCTCCTCGACATGGTCGGCACGCCCGAGACGGTGGCCGACGACTACGGCCTGCTGATCGACGTCGCGCCGATGGCGGGGGAGGAGAAGCTGCGGCTCGAGAAGGAGCTGCTCGGCCTTTACCTGAGCGACCATCCGCTGCGCCGCATCTCCGCCGAGCTGGCCAAGCTTTCCGACACCCAGGCGGTCGAGGTGACCAGCGCGCTGCAGGACACGGAGGTGCGCGTGGCGGGGCTGGTGCGCGAGGTGCGCCGGGTCGTGACGCGCAAGGGCCAGATCATGGCGTACGCATCGCTGGAAGACCTGACCGGGACGGTTGACGTGGTGCTGTTCCCGCGCATCTTCGAGCAGACGAGGCTTCTGTTCGAACCGGACAAGGTGATCGTCGTCCAGGGCAAGGTCGACGCGCGCGCTGGAAACACGCGCTACAGCGGAGCGAGCGGGGCTCCGCCGCCGGAACCCGACATCGAACCCGAGGTCGAGACCGCCTCGATAGTGGCCGACATGGCGTGGCTGTGGGACGACCCGGAATGCATTCCCGTAGCGCGCCGCCAGCTGGTCCACGTGCGGATCCCGAACAGCGACGAGGGGCTCGCCGAACGCCTCGAGGCAGTCCTGGCACGCCACCCCGGCACCGACGAGGTGGTGCTGCACGTGGTGGTGGGCCGCCGCGAGGTGATCGTGAATGCCGATCGCTATCATGTGCTCGCCGGTCCGGCGCTTGCGGCTGAGATCGACGAGCTGATCGGGCAGGCAGCGACCAGGCTGGAGACGGTGCGGCCCAAGGCGCAGTCCAACGGCAACGGAAACGGACGGTGGAAACGATGACGGAGCTCGAAGAAGGCGCGGCGACGGGCCGCTACGTGGTGGTGAAGGCGCTGGAGGACGGCGTCGTGATCATGGGCTTGACTCGGGGTAAGGACACGCGCTCGCACCATTCCGAGCGCCTCGATGCCGGCGAGGTGCTGGTGGCGCAGTTCACGGAGCTGACGGCGGCGATCAAGATCCGCGGCAAGGCGGAGATCCTCACGGACATGGGCCGGCTGGAGTCGGGCGCCTAGACCTGGCGTCTTTTCAGGTGGTGGGCAAGCCGGATGCCCGCCAGGCCTGGAACCCCCCGATGACGTCGGTCGCGTTCACGAGTCCGAGATCGTGCAGCTCGGCTGCCACGAGGCTGGATGAGTAGCCCTCGTTGCAAATGACGATCAGACGGATGTCGTGGCTGGTGACCTCGGGGATTCGCCACTGCGACGCGGGGTCGAGCCTCCATTCGAGAACGTTGCGGTCGACTACTGTCGCACCCGGGATCTCCCCTTGCGTGCGCTGTTCGGACGGGCGAATGTCGATCAGCAGCGCACCCTGCGCCAGCTCGGCGGCGGCCTGCTCGGGGCCAACGCGAACGAGCCGTTTCCGGGACCGGTCGAGCAGCTCCTCAACGGTGAGTGGCATCAGAGGGTTCTCGCGGCGAGTATGCATGGGCCACTAGTATCTTTGGGCTGCGGCTCGCCCACGTAGCTCAGGCGGTAGAGCATTTCCTTGGTAAGGAAAAGGTCCCCGGTTCGAATCCGGGCGTGG
>DATGVE010000134.1:0-74118 GCA_035300725.1 Candidatus Eiseniibacteriota bacterium
TTTCCTTCGTCTCGGCGTCCGGACCGGCGCCCTGACGGTCGCCTGCCCCGACCTGCGGCCCGTCCGGCCGCTACAGTCCACTCAGGAATGCTGGCTGGAATCGACCTTGGCGGTACGCAGGTGCGGGTCGCGCTCGCACGCTCGGACGGGAACGTCATCGCCAGCGTAAAGACCAAGACGCCGCTGCTGGGAACCCCCCAGGCGATGGTGGATTGGGCCGCGGCCGAGATCGACAGGCATCGTGGGCGAGAGAAGGTGCGCAGCATCGCGATCGGGGCGCCTGGTCCGATCGACATCAAACGCGGTGTGCTCGTCAACCCGCCGAACTTGCCAGGCTGGCGCAACGTGCCGCTGGCCGCGATGCTTGCGCACGCGACGGGCGCCAAGGTCCACCTCGCCAACGACGCCGACATGGCTGGGCTTGGCGAGTTCCATCACGGCGCCGGACGGGGCACCCGCAACATGATGTACATCACGTGGTCGACCGGTGTTGGCGGTGGGTTGATCATCGACGGCAAGCTGCACCGCGGCGGACACGGCACCGCCGGCGAGGTCGGCCACATGATCATCGACCCCAGCGGCCCGCTCGACACGTGCGGCCAGCGCGGCTGCCTGGAGGCATTCATCGGCGGCGCCAACATCGCGCGTGAGACGGGCCACACGGCCGCCGAGCTCTTCGCGGCCGCCGCGAAGGGCAACAAACACGCGCGCATGGTGGTGGAGCGGGCAGCGCGTTACATGGGCATCGCGCTCATCAGCCTCACGAATGTCATCGATCCGGAGATGTTCGTGATCGGTGGCGGCGTCTCCAGGTCATGGGCGCTCGTCGAGCCGACGATCGTCGAGACGCTGCACTCCTCGCCTTTTATCAAACCAGCTCGCCGGCCCCGCCTGCGCCGCGCCCGACTGGGCGATCGCGCAGGGCAGATTGGAGCCGTCGAATGGGCGCGCATCAACCAGTAAGGGACTTGACCGACGAGGAGGTTTTGCGCCTCCTCAAGCAAGCGTCGGCCGAGCTGGGCATGCGCGCCTGGATCGTCGGAGGTTACGTGCGCGACAAGCTCCTCGGTCGGCCCCACCCCAATCCGGACGTGGTCGTGGAAGGCGGGGACGCGCTCAAGCTCGCGGAGCGGTTCGCCGAGCTCGCCGGGGCTCAGCCGCCCGTCACGTTCGAGCGCTACGGCACGGCCCAGGTCGCTATTCCGGGACACCTGGTCGAGTTTGTGACCGCGCGCGCCGAGTCCTACGCGCCGGAGTCGAGAAAGCCTGACGTCCGACCGGCCAGCCTCGAGGAAGATCTGCGCCGGCGCGACTTCACCATCAACGCGTTGCTCATCGACCTCGACGGACACGTCCACGACCTGCTCGGTGGGCGAAAGGACCTGGAGGCTCGCATCCTGCGCACCCCCGCCGACCCGCTGCGCACTTTTGCCGACGATCCCCTGCGCATGCTCCGCGCCGTTCGCTTCGCGTCTGAGCTCGGCTTCGAGCTGGCCCCAGACGTCCTGCCCGCGATGCGCGAGATGAAGAGCAGGCTTGCCCCACCGGTCATCTCGGTGGAGCGCACAGCCGATGAGCTCAGGCGGATGCTCACCTCTGAACGTCCCCGCCTCGCCATCGAGCTTCTTGACGCGGGCGGACTGCTGGAAGTCATCCTCCCGGAAGTCGCCGCTTGCAAGGGAGTTCTCCAAAGCGGCTATCACACTCATGACGTGTACGGGCACACGCTGCTCACCGTCGAGCGGGTCCCTCGAGAGCTCGTTGCGCGGCTCGCGGCACTGTTCCACGACGTAGGCAAGCCGTCCACCGCCACCCCGGACGGCGCGTTCACAGGCCACGACGTCGTCGGCGCTGAGCTTGCGAAGTCAGCCCTTGAGCGGCTTCGTTTCGCACAAAAGGAGGTCGAGGCGGTCGCCAAGCTCGTGCGCCTCCACCTTAGGCCCGTCTACTACAGCTCGGAGTGGACCGACGGCGCGGTCAGGCGCCTGACCAGAGACGCCGGCGATCTCATCGAACCCCTGATGGCCCTTGCGCGTGCCGATGTCGCAGCGTCGGCCTATCCCGAACCCGAGAAGCTCGACGAGCTGCAGGCCCGAATCGAGGCGGTGCTGCATGAGCGACCATCGCGCCTGGCGCCGCTGGTCACCGGCGGGGACGTCATGCGCGTGCGGGGCATCGGCCCAGGGCCCGAGGTCGGGCGGATCAAACAACGCCTGCAGGAATTCGTCATCGATGGCGAGATCCCACCCTCACGCGAAGCTGTCCTCGAGTACCTGGCCGCCCACCCCGATCTCTAGGCCGGCAACCCGAAGAGCCGGGTATGCTGCGCGTGGTGGTGGAGTCCAGCTCGAGGCTGGGAATGGAGGTTTCAAGGTGACCGAGACTCTGGTCGATACAGTTGGGGTGTCCAGTTCGAACGGTGGCCAGGAGCCAAACGGGGCCGATTCGAAGACGACGGTCCTTGCCCGCGACGATGTGCTTTCCGGGCATCTTCAGATCAGGGGTGGCGGGCAGGTGATGGGCAATTTCAGCGGCCAGATCGAGTGCGACGGCGACTTGCTCATCGGCCCGGACGCCCACGTCGAGGCAGACATCCGCAGCGAGCGGGTGACGATCGCCGGGTTCGTCCGCGGCAGGATCGTGGCGGTCAACCGGTTGAAGATCACCAGCACGGGCCGCCTAGAGGGCGACGCCAAGGTCGGTGCGCTGGTGGTCCAGGAAGGCGGCGTTCACCTCGGGGTCATCCGAGTCCATCCCGAAGGCCTTCCCGATTCGGAGCCCATAGCCATCGTAGAGGCATCGCCGCGAGCCGGAGTCGTAGCTTTGAAGACCGTGCCTAACCCAGTCGGCAGGGTCAGGAAGTTCTGGGGTGAGTTCTTCTAGGCGACCGCCGAAGAAGCCGGCCAGGGCCAAAGCGGCCGCCAAGCGCGCGCCCGCAAAGCCGAAAACCGCCGGCAAAACGGCCAGCAAGTCGGCCAAGCAGCCGGCTCCGAGCGCTCGGCCTGCCGGGCGCGCGCCGGTAGAACAAGCGAAGGGCGCCCGTCAAAAGAAAGTCAACATCGTGCGTAAGGCCGCGCTCAGGCCGGCGGAGGCCGCCAAGAAACCGCATCGCGTCGCCGCCACACTGCCACCCCCTCCGGCACCAAAGCCGCCGGTCCCGCCTCCGCGACCAGCGATCAGGCTGGCCGGGTCGGCCTCGCGTCTCACCATCAAACCTGGTGCCCCGATTGCCACAAGGCCCCAGTTGGAGCTCTCGACCAAAAAGCGCCCGACAGGCCCCAGGCGCCTCAGCGACGTGGAGCTCGATGAGGATGAGGTGCTGATCGACGCCTTCGACGCCCTGCTTGACGGCGACAAGGTGCGGATCACCGCAGTGCTCGAGCGCACATGCGTGTACGTCGGCATGGATGGCGATCGCCGCCTCGCGCGCAAGATCGACCTGTGGGTCGAAGCGGACAAGCTGCCGATCCGCCGTCGCTGGATGGGTTGAGGTCGTAGCGGCTTCGTATACGCTGGGCACCCGATGATCGAAGAGCCCAAGATCAACCGCAACCTGGCACTCGAGCTCCTGCGGGTCACGGAGGCTGGAGCGCTGGCGGCCGCGCCGCTTCAGGGTCGAGGCAACAAGGAAGCCGCCGACGCGCGCGCCGTCGAGGCGATTCGTGGAGCGCTGAGCGCGGTCGACATGAAGGGAACGGTAGTGATCGGCGAGGGCGAGAAGGACGAGGCTCCGATGCTCTATTTCGGCGAGCAGCTCGGAAACGGCCTGGAACCCGAGGTCGATGTAGCCGTCGACCCCATCGAAGGCACGAGCCTCACCGCCTCGGGCCTGCCCGGCGCGATCTCGGTCGTCGCGCTGGCCGAGCGCGGGACGATGTTCACAACGCACGTCGCTTACATGCAGAAGCTGGTCGTCGGTCGGCGCGCGCGTGGAGTGATCGATCTGGAGATGCCGGTCGAGTGGAACTTGAGGCGGATCGCGAAGGCAGAAGGCCTTCCGGTCCAGGAGCTCACTGTCGTCGTCCTCGACCGCGAACGCAACGCGGACGTGATCGCACAGATACGAGAAGTCGGAGCGAGGATCAAGCTCATCACGGCAGGCGACGTCGCCGCCGCGCTCGAGGCGGCGCTCGAGACCAGGTCCGGCGTTCACTGCATGATGGGTTCAGGCGGGGCGACCGAAGGCGTGCTGGCCGCATGCGCGATCAAGACGATCGGCGGGGACATGCAGGCCAAGCTTTATTTCCGCAACGATAAAGAGAGGGACATGGCGGTCAAGGAAGGGCACAAGCCGAATCGAGTGCTCTGCCTGGACGACCTGTGCTCCGGCTCCGATATCTTCTTTGCAGCCACCGGCATCACGTCTGGAGAGCTGTTGAAGGGCGTGCGCTACGAAGACGTTTACGCATACACACAATCGATGGTGCTCCGCTCGGCGTCCGGCACGATGCGCATCGTCGACGCTTACCACCCGATCGACAAGCTGCGGGCCAAGGGCCTGTTGCCCGAGCAGGTCGCGCTCCGCTGAGCGCCTCGGACGCGGGACAGTTTCTGGTCGCGGCCAGCAAGTCGCTGGGCCCCGCGCAATGGGAGTGGATCGCGACCGCCCGGATTCTCTCGCGCCAGCGAGAGTCGACCTCTGCGATCGAGCTGGCGCTGGAGGGGTTGCTCGCGCGCGCCGACCAGGCGATGGTGAACGCGTTCACAGGTGGCTTCAGGGTGGCCCAGACGCGGCTCGCGATCGAGAAAGCCCTGCATGATCCCAATGCGGTGGCGGCGGCCCTCGAATCGGCCCAGATCGTCGCTCTGGCGATCCTCGTGCGGGAGCAGATGGACCCGGCCGAGTTCGTCGTCGCGTACAGGCCCTTTGCGACCATCCTCCCCGGTCCGGGGTCGCAAGCCGCGGCGCCCGTCGATCGGCAGATTGCGGCGTTTCTACGCATGCTGCCGACCCTGTCTGGGCCCCGCGAATCCGAGGTCGCGGCGGTCGCCAAGGTGTTGAGCGAGCGGCCTAAGGCGGCCGCCATGACCGGCCCCGTCATCACCGGCCTGACCGGTCTCGATCCGGCGGCGAACTTTGCGGCGGCCTGGAAAGAGGTGATCGCGACGGCCAACCAGTCTGGTCGGACGTACGCGTTCCGCGCGATGCAGGACAGCGCCGAGCAGGCCGCTCCCCATGACGGGCTGGGGATTGTGGGATTCGCCGGCGTGGCAGCCGGCGGGATCTTCATGCGCGACGTCTTGCCGATCGAGAAGGTGCTCCTGCTCTACGAGCCGTTCTCTGCCGCCGCGCCTTACGAGAGCCTGCAGTAACGCTTACGCGGTCTTCACCCCGGCGGCCTTCTCCAGGCCCAGCTCCTCGACCGCGACCTCCCGCATCTTGAATATGAGCGAAAACCTCGGCGGTTTTCGCTCATCGGGGCGCTCTACGGCCGATGATGGGTTGAGTTGCTTCGGCGCAAAATTGCGGCCGGATGAGCGCCCCTGCTCACTTTCCCCGGGATCGGATTGCTTGAGTAGTTACTCCCTGCGACGCTCGGCGACCTCATGCGACGCTAGGGACGGCCGGAATGAATCCGGCCTCCTTGTGACTTAATGGTTACGCGGTCTTCACCCCGGCTGCCTTCTCCAGGCCCAGCTCCTCGACCGCGACCTCTCGCATCTTGAACTTCTGGATTTTGCCGGTGACCGTCATCGGAAACGAGTCGACGAACTTCCAGTGTCGGGGGATCTTGTAGCTCGCGATCTTGCCTTTGCACCACAGCGCAAGCTCCTCACCGGTCGGCGTGGCTCCCTCCCGTGGCTTCACCCACGCCATTACCTCTTCGCCGTACCTCTCGGAGGGCACTCCGATCACCTGGACGTCGCTGACGTCCGGGTGTCCGTAGAGGAACTCCTCCACCTCGCGCGGATAGATGTTCTCGCCGCCGCGAATGATCATGTCTTTGATCCGGCCGACGATGTTGACGTAGCCCTCATCGTCCATCGTCGCCAGGTCTCCGGTGTGCATCCAACCCGCAGCGTCGATTGCCTGGCGAGTCGCCTCCTCGTTGTTCCAGTAACCGAGCATGACCATGTAGCCCCGGCTGCAGAGCTCGCCCGTGGTGCCTCGCGGCACAACCGCTCCCGAAGCAGCGTCAACGATCTTGATCTCGGCGTGCGGGTGGACACGTCCGACGGTGGACACTCGGCGCTCGAGCGGGTCGTCGGTGGCGCATTGTGTGGAGACCGGCGACGTCTCCGTCATGCCATACGCAATCGTCATCTCCGGGATGTGCATCGCCGTCTGGACCTTTTTCATGACCTCTACCGGGCAAGGAGAGCCGGCCATGATGCCAGTTCGCAGAGAGCTGAAGTCGAACTCTTTGAAACGCTGGTGCTCGAGCTCGGCGATGAACATCGTCGGCACGCCATACAGCGACGTGCACCGTTCCTTCTGCACGGTTTCCATCGTGAGGACCGGATCGAAGGCCTCAGCAGGTATGACCATCGTCGCGCCATGTGTGGTGCACGCAAGGTTGCCAAGCACCATGCCGAAGCAGTGATAGAACGGCACCGGAATGCAGACTCGATCGTGCTCGCTGTATTTCAGCGTCTCCCCGATGAAGAAGCCGTTGTTGAGGATGTTGTGATGCGTGAGGGTTGCGCCCTTGGGAAATCCGGTGGTGCCTGATGTGTACTGGATGTTGATCGGGTCGTCGAACTGCAAAGATGCCTCGACCTCCTGAAGCGCGGCTTCGCTCGTCTGCGCGGCATCGCGCTTCAACGCCTCCCACCCGTCTTCCACAACAAGGGCCTCGCGCAGGCCGGGACACTTTCCTTTGACCTCGGCGAGCATTGCTTTGTAGTCGGCCTGCCGGAAGGCCGCCGCGAGGATGAGGAAGCTGATCCCCGACTGGTTGAGTGCGTACTCGAGCTCCGAGATGCGGTAGGCGGGATTGATGTTGACGAGGATCGCGCCCATCGCTGCGGTCGCGTACTGAACGACGACCCACTCGAATCGGTTGGGCGACCAGATCCCAACTCGATCGCCCGGTTTCACGCCTCGAGCCATCAGGCCGCGTGCGACAACTTCGCACTGCGCGACGAGCTCGCTGTATGTCGAGCGGTAGTTCTGGTGCGCGGCCACCAACGCCTCGCGGTCACCGAAGCGCGCAGCGGTGCGGCGCAGGTTTTGAAAGATCGGTTCACCCAGGAGTGGGACATCGCTGGCACCGTGCACGTAACTCAGCTCTGGCATGCGCTCCTCCTCTGAGTGATTGTGGCGCCTGGGCGGTTACAAATGAGGGTCGTGTTGGAAAAACAAACCCCTTGACAAGGCCGCCCAAGCGTCGCAACTTGGACGCAGTTCGTTCGCCCGGGTCCACCGCAGTTCACGCAAAGGTTGGCCTCCACAAGTAGGCAACGGCCGTAAAGCGGCGCAGAAACCAAAGGCGTGTCACCCGGTGCGATCCGGTCGAGGCGGTGTCCGCTGCAGGCGCCGCCTCGTTTCTTGTCCACTTCCACGACAATCGCGGGCGTGACTAGACGCTCGCCGCTCGACGATCGCCGCTTTCGAGCTGTGCTGCTCGCCATCGCGGGCGTCCCGATCGCCGCTCTATACGCATGGCAAAACGTGTTTCTGCCCATCGTCGTAAGCGGTTACCTCGGCGACTTCACGGCGAGCTATATGCGGGCTGCGGCACGTCTCTCCGCGGGCCAGGATCCCTACGACCTCTGCCAGACGATGGGTTGCCTGGAGCCGACGGGCCCGCAATACGTCACGCCGCCACCCCTGGCATGGCTGCTCCAGCCTGCGGTCGGCCTGGACAGCCACCTTGTCGTAATCGGCGCGGTGATCGTTCTGAACGCATCTCTCGCTGTCTTTCTCTTCTTCGTCCTGCGGGCCATGCGCGTAGACGACTGGCAGCTGGCTTTGCTGCTTGTGCTCGTGGCCCTGGCTTTCGAACCGGTCAGCGGCAACATCGAAGAGGGTCAGGTCAATCTCATCTTGCTGGCCCTGTCCGGCGTTTGGCTCCTGGGCTGGATCGCGGACCGGTGGTGGGGAGGTGTGGCGCTGGGGGTTGCGGTGGCGTTGAAGCTGATCCAGGCGCCCATGGGGCTTCTGGTCCTATGGGCCAGGCGCTGGTCGATGCTGGCCGCCGCCTTCGTCGCGGGCTTGGGGCTGTGGCTGCTGGCGGCGCCCCAATACCTGCTGGAGTATCTGTTCAAGGTCGTGCCCGCGATTGGCGCCGGGACTGGCTTTTTCGAGAACCATTCGCCGGGCGGCACCGTGGCCCGGTTCTTCGATTCAACCACGTTTCTCGGGGCCACGCATGGCGCTCCGCTGGCCGCGCGAATCATCACGACGGGGATCGCTGTTGCGGCATTGGGGGTGACCTTCTGGGTCCTGCGCCGGCCGCGAACGGATGGTCAGGGTAGGGCCCTGGAAGCCGCTGCCGTGGTGGCCGTCGGGCCTTTGGTGGCGAGCTACTCATGGGGCACCCACCTCGTCCTTCTGCTGCTGCCGATGCTCGTGCTCATCGCGTGGGCTGTGCGGCGGCGCGACTGGATAGTGCTTGGCCTCGTGGCTGCGGGCTGGCTTCTCATCGGCCCTGGTCACAACCGGTTCCAGGCCCTCCTGATCTCGGGCTACCCAAACATGTTCGTGCTGCGCTTGATGGCCGAAGTCGGGGTGGCGGGCATCACATGCGTCTGGATCGCATGCCTGCTGGCGCTGCGGCGCTCAGCGAACAGACTTGATGCGGCTCGTGAATACGGTGCCGATCAGTAAGAGCACTATCGCGCTGGCAAACACCACGCGATAGCCCGAGTTAGGCGACACGCCGTTGAAGTAGTCGAGCGTCGGCCCGGCGAAGAAGGGCACCACGGTCTGCGGCAGCGTCAGCGCGATGTGGAAGAGACCCATGTCCTTGGCGCTGGTGGCGCGATCGGGCAGGGTGTCGCATGCCAGCGCCCAGTCGACCGCGTAGTACAGGCCGTAGCCGATGCCGTAGGCGATTCCGAGCGCGAAGACCAGCGGGATTGCCTTGGGGAAGAACACGATGAAGATCAGGGCGACGAAGGCCTGGAAGCCGCCGCTCGCGAATACGAAGACCTTGCGCCGTCGGGTTCGGTCGGAGAGGTAACCGCCCACGAGCCCGAATGGAATGGCCGCGGCAAGGACGACCAGGAACCACAGGGAGGTGAACTGGGAGGGGTTGGTGACGCCGACAACGTCGCGGAAGAAGTTGAGGAGGTAGTAGGCGACCGCGGTGATGCCCGCAGAGACGAAGAATCGGGTGAAGATCACCCAGGCGAAGTCGCCCTGCAACATGGGTCGAAAGAATTCGTGGATCGCTGCCCCCAGTGGACGCGATTGACGAGGCGGTAAGGGCTCTGAACCTTCGCCGCGGGCGGCGAGGGAGGTCGGGATCAGCGTCAGCACCATCACGACCGCGAATGCGAGATAGACCCAGCGGTCCTGATGGGCGCTGACAAAAATGGTGTTGGCGGCCAGCCCCGCGCCGCTCCCGAGCTGCACCATCGTGGCGAGGAATCCACTCGCGCGCCCGAAGTCCTGCGCCGGGACCACATCGGGGATGATGCCCGCGAATGCAGCGCCGGCTGCGTTGAAGAAGAACTGGACGATCGCGTAGCCGACCATGATCTGCACGTAGCTGTGAGCGGTGGCCAACACAAGGAGGCCCGGCAGCGCGAGCAGAGTCGCGACGATCATGATCGGCCGGCGGCGGCCGAAAGGCGTCGACAGGCGGTCTGAAAGCGCACCGATGATCGGCGGCACGGTCATCGCGAACAGGCCGCCCAGGCTGACGGCGAGCCCGATGGCGGTGCCCTGGTTGGCCTTGGGGACGACCTCGTCGATCTGACTCTGGACGACGACCGTCGTCAGTGGCTGCCAAAGGAAGAAGTTGCCGAACCAGAAGGCGCTGAGGGCGAGATGCCTGAGATTTCCAAAGCGTGAGGAAGCAGGCGCCACCGCCGTGACGGAGCTCATCGGTCCAAGGCTAGCGGTCCGCACCGAAAGTGCGACGTGCCTGAGCGGCTCTGGACGCCGAATGCCGGCGTTTGGGGGCCCGGCCCTTCGGAGTCACGCATCTCCGATGCGCTCCTCCTCGGGCCACCCCTGCCTTGGCCTCGGCGTCCAGACCGGTCGCCTGTGGCGACCTGCCACTCATACATCGCCACCCTTTCGTTGCGTACCGCGGTTAAGTAGCTTTCCCGCGGGACCGAAAAGCTGTAGGCTGTGGCCCGCCCCCATGCCATCGGTCTTTTCGCGCGCCAAAGAGCTCCTGGTTGATGTGCCGCGACACGGCAAGCTTGCCTATTGCCTGTTGCGGGACGACCGCGTGCCTGTCGCGCCCAAAGCGATCCTCCTCGGAGCCCTCGGCGTGATCGTCAGCCCGCTCGACTTCCCCGCCTGGATCCCCGTGCTCGGCGAGTTCGACATGCTGACGCTGGGCATCCTGGCGGTGGAGACTTTCATCGAGGCGTGCCCGGAGGAGATTCGCCACGAGCACCAGGAGGCGATCGCGGCGAAGCAGAGCATTTTCGATCGAGATGTGCGTGACACGGCCGGCGCCGCGCGCTACGGCGCAGGGCGGATGGTGAACCGTATCCGCTCACGATGGCGGCGCAGTGATGAATATCAATCCGTGTCGGAGGGTCTAGGAAATTGAAGGTGATGCTGACCAAGGATGTCGAGAACGTCGGGCGGGCCGGCGACGTGAAAGAGGTGGCTGACGGCTATGGCCGCAACTTCCTGCTTCGCCGAAAGCTCGCGGTGCCGGCGGGCAAGGGTGTTGAAGAGGAGGCGAAGAGGCTGAAGGAGGCTGCGGTCAAGCGCGAGACCAAAGATCGCGTCGACGCCCAGGCGCTTGCCGACGAGATCGGCAACAAGACCGTCGTCGTCCGGTTGAAGATGGGCGCCGAGGACAAGGCTTTCGGCTCGATCACCAACCAGGATGTAGCAAGCGCGCTGAAGGCTCAGCACCGGGTGGAGATCGACCGCCACAAGATCGACATGAAGGAGCCGATCAAGACGCTGGGCGAGCACCAGGTCTCGCTCAAGCTGCACCGCGACGTGGCGGCCCACGTCAACGTGATCGTCACGCAGGACCGGTAGGCGTTAGTGGCGCCCGGCGGCCGAGCAGACCGCCTCTCGGGGCTCAGGACGCCGATACGTGCGTCAGGGGGCCCGGCCCTTCGTCGTCACGCATCAACGGATGCGCTCCTCCTCGAGCCACCCCTTCCTTCGTCTCGGCGTCCGGACCGGCGACCTGACGGTCGCCTGCCCCGAGCGACGGCCCACCCGACCGCCGGGCTCCACTAGCTTGGCGACCACGATCCCTCTCTCACCAGGGAGGGTGCCACCCAATGACCTAGACGCCGAGATGTCGGTGATCGGCTCGATACTGCTCGACCCGCTTTCGGTCGCCAAGGTCCTTCAGTTCCTGCATCCGGAGGATTTTTACCGCGAGAACAACGGGCAGATCTTCCGCGCGGCTCTCGATCTCTTCGCCGCGGGTGAGCCGATCGACAACGTCACCCTGGCCGCGCAGCTGCAGACGATGGGGCTGCTCGACCGGGTGGGGGGCCGGGCGCAGCTCGCGTCGATGCAGGGCGCGGTGCCGACCGCGGCGAACATCGAGTACTACGGGCGCATCGTCAAGGAGAAGGCGTACAAACGCCGGTTGATCTCGGCAGGCTCAAACATCGCGGGGTTCGGCTACGACGATTCGGTCGACGCCGAGGAAGCGATCAACCAGGCGCAGTCCCTTGTGTTCGGTGTCGCGGACGACCGCGACCAGCGCGAGCTCTCGAAGCTCTACGACCTGCTGGGTCCGGCCATGGAGCGGATCTCCTTGCAGATGGAGAGCGGGCAGGGGATCGTCGGGATCCCGACGGGATTCCACGACCTGGACCGGATGACAGGCGGGTTCAAGGACTCGGACCTGATCATCGTGGCGGGGCGACCCTCGATGGGAAAAACCGCGTTGGCGCTTAACATCGCGTTGTACTCCGCATTGGAGTCGAAGAAGGCGATTGCGATCTTCAGCCTCGAGATGTCGAAAGAGCAGCTCACCGAGCGCCTGCTGACCGAGCAGGCACAGATCGATGCGCAGCGAATGCATCGTGGCCTGTTGACCGAGGCCGAGTTCGATCGCGTGTCGAATGCTCTGGGTCCACTCGGCGAAGCGGCGATCTTCATCGACGACACGCCGGTGATGGACGAACTGACCCTTCTGCTCAAGGCGCGACAGGCCAAGATGCGCCACAACATCGACATGATCCTGATCGACTACCTCCAGCTGATGCACGGTCGCACGCGTGGCGACGACAACCGTGTCCAGGAGGTCTCCTCGATCTCGCGCGCCCTCAAAGGATTGGCTCGCGAGCTGCGCATCCCCGTGATCGCCATCTCGCAGCTCAGCCGCGCTCCCGAACAGCGTCCAGACAAGCGCCCGATCCTGAGCGACCTTCGGGAGTCGGGTTGCCTTGCTGGCGACACGCCCATCTACCTCCCCGATTCGGGGACTTACGTGCCGATCAAGGATCTCGTTGGAAAGAGCGGTTTCCGCGTGCTCGCCGTGGATCAGGGATGGTGGCGCATGGAAGCGAAGACGGTCACGAATGCCTTCGCCACGGGGCGCAAGCCGGTGTTCAAGCTTTCCACGAATCTGGGCCGCAGCATCCGGGCGACGGCAAACCACAAGTTCCTGACGATGGAAGGCTGGCGGCGCCTGGATGAGCTGACGCCTGGAGATCGAATTGCTCTACCGAGAATCCTCCAGGGACCCGATAAGGACACGATGAGCCCAGAGGAGCTGGGGCTCCTGGGGCATCTGATCGGTGATGGGTGCACACTGCCGACGCACGCTATCCAGTACACGACGAAGGATCCGATTCTGGCGGAAGAAGTCGTGAGGCTCGCGACTGCAGTGTTCGGCGATAGGGTGCGGCCGCGAATTCATCCGGAGCGCACGTGGATTCAGGTTTACATTCCTCCGACTCGGCATCTCACGCACGGAGTTCGCAATCCAGTACGCGTCTGGTTGGAGGAGCTTGGGGCTTTCGGCCTGCGCTCGTACGAGAAGCGAGTTCCTGTCAAAGTCTTCAGCCAATCTCCTCGCGGAATCGCGGCCTTCTTGCGTCACCTGTGGTCAACCGACGGTTGCGTGCATCTCTCGCATGGGATCGGCCAGTACGCCAACGTCTATTACGCCAGCAGCAGCGAAGGACTGGCGCGAGATGTTCAAAGCCTGCTCCTTCGCTTGGGAATTACCGCAAGGCTTTCTAAGCACTCACAGGGTAATAAGGGCCGCGATCAGTTCCACGTTCGGATCAATGGACAAGAAGACATACTCCGTTTTCTCGCCGTCGTCGGCGCACTCGGAAGCAACAAGAGTGTTCACAAGGTTGCGATTGTCGAGTATCTGGCCGGTAAGACTTCCAACACCAATCGAGACGTGATCCCACCAAGTGTTTGGGGTATCCACGCGCTCCCCGCGATGGCCACAGCTGGTATTTCTTCGCGTGAAATGCAAGCTCGAATCGGCTGTGCTTACAGCGGGACCGGACTCTACAAACAGAATCTGAGTCGAGAGCGGGCTGGCAGGGTGGCGAGAGCTGTACGTTCCAAGGAGCTCGAGTTGCTTTCCATCAGTGACGTGTATTGGGATCTGATCGGCGCAATCAGCCCGGATGGAGAAGACGAAGTTTACGATCTGACGGTAGAAGATCTTCACAACTTCGTTGCGGGAAATGTTGTAAGTCACAACTCAATCGAACAGGATAGCGACGTTGTAATGTTTCTGTTTAGGCCTGAGTACTATAAATCTGACGAAAGGCCTGGCATCGCCGAGCTCCACGTCGCCAAGCACCGCAACGGTCCGACCGGCATGGTCGAGCTGAAGTTCCGCCGCGACCACACGCGGTTCTACAACCTGGAGACGCGCCGGCCCGAACCAGGAACCGAGTAAAACCGTGGTCATCATCCTGGTCGGCGGCCAGTGGGGCGACGAGGGGAAGGGGAAGGTCATCGACTACCTCGCCGAGAAGGCTGACGTGGTCATCCGGTCGCAGGGCGGCAACAACGCCGGCCACACCGTCATCACCGAGCACGGCGAGTTCAAGTTCCAGCTCATGCCTTCGGGGATCCTCTACCCGGAGTGCGTCTGCATCATCGGCAACGGCGTGGTCGTCGACCCCAAAGTGCTGCTGCGCGAGATCTCCCAGCTGCGGGAACGTGGCATCGAGCCGAAGAACCTGATCATCAGCGAGCGCGCGCACATGGTCATGAGCTATCACCCCTTGCTCGATCAGCTGGAAGAAGAGGCGCGAGGGGACGATCGCCTTGGCACCACGTGGCGTGGGATCGGCCCCGCCTACGCGGACAAGGTTCGGCGCATCGGCTTCCGCATCGGCGACCTCCAGAAAGAAGCCTTCATGCGCAAGAAGCTCGCCTTCGTCGTCGACCAGGTGAAAAACCCGATCCTCACCAAGCTATATGGAAAAGATGCGTACGACTGGTCGAACATGCTCGACGAGTACATGGGCTACGCGAAACAGCTCGATCCATACATCAAGGACACGTTCCCGATCATCCAGGACGCGCTCGACCGAAAGGCAAACATCCTCCTCGAGGGCGCGCAGGCGACGATGCTCGACCTGGACTTTGGCACCTATCCGTACGTGACCAGCTCCAACCCAACGGCGGGGGGCGCCTTGACCGGAAGCGGCATCCCTCCAACCAAGATCGACCTGACGATCGGCGTATTCAAGGCCTATACGTCGCGCGTCGGCTACGGCCCGTTCCCGTCAGAGCTCCTCGACGAGGTGGGGGACCAGATCCGCGAGCGCGGCCACGAGTTCGGCACCGTCACCGGCCGGCCCCGCCGCATCGGTTGGTTCGACTCAGCCGTCGCGCGATACTCGGCACGGCTGAACGGCATCGGCTGCGCGGCTCTGATGCGCCTGGACATCCTTGACGAGCAGCCGCTGCTGAAGATCTGCACCGGCTACGACTTCCGGGGCAAGAAGTTCGACCACCCCGTCGCCAACATCTCGCATTACAAGCACAGCATGCCCATCTACGAGGAGATGCCGGGTTGGGGGTCGGACATCGGGGCCGCTCGAGAATGGAGCGACCTCCCGCAGCGATGCCGGGACTACGTCGAGCGGATCGGGGAGCTCATCGGGGTCCCCATCGAGCTGGTGGGCACCGGCCCGCGGCGCGATCAATTCGTCACGCGTGGGCGGGAGCTCTTCGACTGAAAGCGTCGCCGGTCGCCGCGGAGCTGAGCTGGGCCCAGGTCAATGCCTTTCGACTTGGGCGCCACCACCTACTCGCTCGGGCGCCCAAGAAAGAGCTCACACGAGTGGTCGGAGACATCGGCGGCGCCCAGGCGCAGCTGATGTCGGCGGCTGAGCTTCAGATCGGCGTGCGCGCAAACTGCGCCGTCCAGGACGTTCGTGACGCGCTCTGGAAGCACAAGAGCCTCGTGAAGACCTGGCTCATGCGCGGCACCCTTCACCTCATCCCCGCTGACGACCTCCCCGTGTATGCGGCGGCGATGAGCACTCGCTGGATTCGCGTCAATAAGTCCTGGCTCAAGCTGATCCACCTGAGCGAGCAGGACCTCCTGAAGCTGGTCGCAGAAATCGGTGAGCAGCTCGATGGCACTCCGCGAACCCGCGAGGAGATCGTCAAGGCGGTCGGCAAGGGACACTCGGCGCGCGTTCTCGAGGTCTTGAGGTCGGGCTGGGGCGGCATGCTAAAGCCCGCCGCGCGCCAAGGGCTGCTCTGCTTCGGGCCCAGTCGCGGCCAGAGCGTTACCTTCGTCCGGCCCGAAAACTGGCTCGGATCGTGGCGCAAGGGCGATCCAGACGTGGCTCTGATCGAAGTCGCGCGGCGTTACCTGAGGGCTTTCGGGCCCGCCGGCAAGCTCGACTTCGCCCGGTGGTGGGGCAACTGGCCCGGGGTCGGAAAGGCGGCCTGGGCAGGGCTGGAGTCGGAGCTGGTCCCCGTCTCAGTCGAAGGCACTCGCGCGGAGATGCTCGCCGCCGACCTCGATTCTCTCGCCAAGACCGCGTCGGGAGTCTCTGTTCAACTTCTTCCGCTGTTCGACCCCTACCTGATGGGCTACGCGAACCGCGACCACCTCTACGCCCCGATCTACCGCTCGCGCGTCAGCCGAACCTCCGGCTGGATCTCAGTCGTCGTGCTGGTCGACGGGCGCGTGGCCGGGACCTGGTTTCATACGGCGACGAAGGAAACGCTCCGCATCAAAGTCGAACCGTTCCAGCGCCTCGCGCCAAAAATCCTTGTCGAGGTGAAGCGCCGGGCGGAGTCACTCGCGGAGACTCTCGGCCTGCCGAGAGCCGAGGTCACCGTCGCCTGACCGACGCTAGCCGGCCCTCGGCACGCTCTTGACGACTCGGAGGTTGGCTTCCCGCTGGCGCAGGCGTCGCGTCCGCTTCCAGCGGGCTGAGAGCAACGAACCTCCCCAGAACAGGAGTACGAACACCGCCATCACCGCCTGGACGCCGGCCACCGTGATGAACGCCGCCTCGATGCCGTAGCCATTTCTCCTCAAGCCGACCGCGAGAAGACCGGCGCCAAAGCCGAGCACGGGCCGGATGGCCCACGACCCGGGGAGCAGCCGCCGGTCGGCGAGCAGCAGCGCGGCCGCGAACCACGTCGGCCCGCTGTCGAGCTGAAAGACGTAGTTCCAGTGGAACGCGTAGATCGGAACTAGGGCGCCGAGCAGGAATGCGACGAGCACGACCAGGCTCACTCGCCGCGCATACATCAACCAGGCGGCTCCAATCGCGACCGCGAGCAAGGAAGTCGCGAAGACGGGCCCGGGGACATTGCCGACATACAGCGCGATGGGATCGATCGCCGCCGCTGAGGGGCTGAAGTAGTGGTACCAAACGTTGATTGGGTCAGGGAACGGAGTGCCGTCGGCGGGTCTGATGTATGCGAATGGTGCGCCTCGCGTGAGCAGCGCGACGCCTGCGTACGCAAGCAAGCCGGCTTGAGCGCGAATCGCGGGTATGTAGCGGGCCCTGAGCAGCTCCAGGATCACCGCGAGGCTCGCGATCTCGAGCGACGTGATAGGGCCGGCACCGGCTCCAATGAGAGCAACTGCAAATACTGCTGCGATCAGCGGGCTCGCCTGAGTTCGCGGTAGCTCCTTGCGCCACAGCAGGCGCGCCACGATCTGCCCAGCAATGCCGACGGCGAGCGCGATCGCCAGCATCTCCAAAGCCGGAACCTTGAAGATGATGAGTCCCGCGATCACCGGCGGAGCCAGTGCTAGTCCGGTGATCAGGTCATTCGGCAGCGAGGCGGGTTTGAATGCAGCGCGGTCCAGTGTGGCCGCGGCTCGAGCCAGCACGCAGGGATTGTAGGCAAACCGCCCTCCTGGAGGCTGGACCGTCGACCACCCGGCTTGGGTGATAATCGGCAGGCTTGTGTCGCTTCCTGGTCGACGTTTTGCCGCGACGCTACTGGCATTTTGGGTCTTCACGTTCGCCTCGATGGGCGTTCTCGCAGACGCGCCACCGCCTTCTACGTGGGTGGCGCTGAAGGCCCTACCGCATCAAGGCCGGTCGGCCATCTTCGCGCTCGCCGTTGATCCAACGAACAACCAGGTGGTCGTCGCAGGCAACTCAGCGGGCGCGCTTCTCAGAAGCACCGATGGCGCCGCGACCTGGACCCAGGTGTACACCGGCAAAGCCGCGCCCACAGGCATCGTGTTCAATCCGTTCAAGACCGGGGTCGTGCTCGCCGGCACGCGCGGCGCCGGCGCAGTGCTGAGCCGGGACGGCGGGGCCACGTGGTCTGTGGCCAACGGGCTCGACGGGCGCGTCGTGCGCGCCTTCGGCTTTGCGCGCACCCTCGTCGTGGCCGGCACCGACAAAGGAGTCTTCCTCAGCCAGGACGGAAGCTCGTGGTCGCAGTCTGGACTTGCGGAAAGAAGCATCGATGCCATTGCGGTGGCGGCCGTGAATCCGCCGATCCGCATCCTGGTGGGTTCTGACGGACCGCTCTCCGTCGGCAACCTGCAGATGTACCAGAGCATCGACGGTGGCGCCAGGTGGTCGGTGCTGAATCCGCCGATCAGCGGAACATTTGTGGTCGAGCTCGCGGCGAGTCCTCTGCCCCCAACCGGCACCACCAGGCGGCTGCTCGCCGGCACCAATGCCGGCCTTTTCTCATCGAGCGACAACGGAGCCTCGTTCGTCGCGCTCAGCGGAGGAAGCGTGCTGCCCTCGACCGACTACACGCGGGTCGCCTTCATTACAGACCATTTCGACCGCTTCTACGCGGCGAGCGACGGTGGCGGCTCGCGCGCCGGTGGGCTTTGGCGTACGAACGATGCGGGTCAGAATTTCATGTCCCTTGAACCGCCTATGCCCTCCATCACCGCGCTTGCGGTCTCCAATGACGAGTCCCCAACGCTCTACGTCGCGGCTTTCCGGCCGGCCGACCATGTAGCTGCTCTGTGGGTCTACCGCGACACAGGAGGAACACCACTGAGTCCCGTTGCGTCTCCGACGCCCGTCGCCAGTGGGAGCCGGACCGCGGGTGTTCCTGGCTCGAGCGTGTTCGACCTCCTGAAGCTGTCCCAGGCGCCTTATGTCGCGCTAGGCATCGGCGCCTTGCTGATCGTCCTCTTGGCCGGCGTCGCCCATCTGCGCGGCCGCCGCCACTAGACTCCCTCGAGTTGCCAACACCGCACGAACGTCTGCAAACCCTGGGACTGAAGCTGCCCGCACCACCGGCGGCCTTAGCCTCCTACCTGCCGACCAGGCTGGTCCCGATCGGCGATGGGCGCGCGCTGCTTTACGTGGCGGGCCAGGTCTCGGTTCAGGACGGCAAGCGTCTGACAGGTCGATGTCCGGACGAGGTGACGGTTGAAGAGGCGCAGGCGCGGGCGCGCGTATGTGCGCTCAACGTCCTGGCGCAGATTGAAGCGGCGGCCGGCCTGGACAACGTCGAACAGGTGACGCAAGTGATCGGCTTCGTGCTGTCTGCCGACGGCTTCGGCGATCAGCCGAAGGTGCTGAACGGAGCCTCGGACCTCCTGGTCGACGTGCTTGGCGATGCAGGCCGGCATACCAGGGCGGCCCTGGGGACGAATGCGCTTCCTTTCTCCGTCACTGTTGAAATCGCGGCGGTGGCTGTTGTCCGCACCCGCTGAGGCGGAGCCGTAGGTGCGCCGTCCGCGGGTACTCCTGGTCGGCAGCGTCATCTATCTCGCCCTGATCTTTGGCGTGATGCTGTGGCAGGGCATCTCGATCGAGCCGGAGTGGGTGCTGCTGGTGCTCCTCGTCATTGCCGTCGCTCTTGGCCGCGGCCGCACGTTCATCACCGACTGGACGCCGTTCCTCTTGCTGTTCCTGGCCTACGAGGCGATGAGGGGTTACGCGTCGAAGACCAACTTTGCGCCGCACGATCTTTCCGGAATGGAACGGTGGCTCTTCGCAGGCACTATTCCGACGCTGATACTTCAGCACGCCTTCTACCACGCAGGCGTAGTGGGTCTACAGGACATCGCCGCGATGATTTTCTATTTCATGCATTTCGTCCTGCCGATCGTGGTCGGGTTCGTTTTCTGGGTCACCGATCGCGAGTACTACTGGCGCTTCGTGGCTGCCCTGCTTCTGATGTGCTTCCTGGCCTTCGTGACCTATCTCTTCTGGCCGAGCGCTCCGCCGTGGTTTCAGCTGCCCCACGAGGTAGTCAAGATCAACGACAAGACCGTTCATGCGATCTGGGGCTATACGCTGGTAACTCCGCTCTACCACAGCTTCAATCCGAACCAGTTCGCGGCCTTCCCCTCGCTCCATGCGGCCTTCCCGATGCTGGCCACTGTTTACGCGTGGCAACGCTACCGGCTCCTCGCGGTAGGACTGTTCCTATGGTCGGTGGCCGTGCTGGTGTCGATCGTGTACCTCGGTGAGCACTACGTAGTCGACGCGCTCGTCGCGATCCCCTATGTAGCGGCCGCCACGATCATCGTCGAGATGTTCAGCCGCCGCCGGGGCCGCAGAGCGCCGAGAGGTCCTACGCCTGCCAGACCTTCCGCATGATCACGCGCGCGAGTTTTTCTGGATCGTGGTGCGAGGGCAGCCTCACGTTGACAACGTCCGCGGCGATGAACCTCACCTCGGGGTGCCTGGTCACATCCACGGGCTGGAAGATCACCTGAGATTGCCCGCCGGTTGGAGCGTGCGCGAGGTTGGAATTGACCAGCACGAAGTCGAACAGGTTGGACCCGACGTGTTCCTGGATCACTCTCAGGTAATCGTCGACCGCGTAGCCATCGGTCTCTCCGGCCTGCGCGGCCAGGTTGCAGATGTAGACCTTTAGCGCGGGCGAGGCCTTGATCGCCTCGACCATTCCCTCGACGAGGAGGTTGGGCATGATGGATGTGTACAGCGACCCAGGGCCGACGATGATCAGCTCGGCGTTGAGGATGGCCTGAGCCGCTTCAGGGTTGATTTGCGCGCCATCCGGCTTGAGGAAGACGTGGCTTATCGGCGCATTCTGCTTCGGGATTTTCGACTCGCCTTCAACCGTGCTGCCGTTGATGGACGCGACCAGCGTCACGTCCTGCAGCGTCGAGGGAACGATTGTCCCTTTGACCGCGAGGATCTTGCCGGACTCTCGCAGCGCATGCTCGAAATTTCCCGTGACGTCGGCCATCGCCATGATGAACAGGTTCCCGAACGAATGACCGTCGAGCGATCCTTCCCTGAACCGGTGATCGAAAAGCTGCTTCATCAAGGGCTCCGCGTCGGCGAGCGCGATGAGGCACTGACGGAAGTCGCCGGGAGGGAGGATCCGATACTCGTCTCGCAGCCTTCCCGAGGAGCCGCCGTCGTCCGCGACGGTGACGATGACCGATAGGTTTGACGTGTAGACCTTCAAGCCACGAAGCAAAGAGCTCAAGCCCGTTCCACCGCCGATCGCCACGATGCGAGGGCCGCGACCTCGTAGGCGGAATGCGTGAATCACCTCGACGATGCTGCTCGTGTTGGTGCCGGGCAGGAACGGACCCAGAACGGATTGCGTGAGCTTCAGGTAGCTGAACAGCAGCAGGCCCACACCAACGATGCCAAAGATCGTCGCGCGTACCCAGTAAGGCCAGAACTGGAGCGTGATGTAGTAGAACTCGATCGGCAGTCTTATCCCCTGGTAGATCTCCTTCAGGGCGTAGGCGACACCGAGCACGAGTACAAGCTCGGCGAACATGAGCAGCAGGAGCCAGCGCTTGATCTGTAGACCAGGCGTTAGCCAGCGCAGCCAGCTTGCTGTGGATTGAAGCTTCTTGGCCATCTACCCCCGGTGCGACAACGTTTTCAAAACGTGCAAAGTTACTTTGGTACTACGCTTCACTGCAGTATGCGGACTTTACGGCGTGTGCGGCGGCTGGTGCGGTTTGCGGCCTTTGGCTTGGTTGTGGCGGCGGTCGCCACCGAGTTGTCCAAACCGGAGCCGGAGCGAACCTGGCAGGGGCGGGTGTTCGACGTCGTTCCGTACGATTTCCGGCCGCCAACCTGGCAGCGGATTCGGGACGCGTACTGGAATCCCGATTCGGACCGCCTGTTCAGCGACCGTGTGTTTGGTGTCGGCTGGGCGGTCAACCTCTACCGGGCGAAGACGCTCATGGAAGAGGCTTTCGGCCGGCTGATGGGCTCTCCAGAGCCAATTTCGATCCGGATGACGGTGCGATCGGAGAGCTCCTCCAAGAAGCCCGACGCCGTCATCACCCGGGAATAAGAAGAGGCCCCGCGGGGGGTAAATACCGCGAGGCCTCAGAGGGTCGACGGGCAAATGTTTTCAATCTGCGCGTAACAAAATCAGCAACAATTTCGCCGGGCCGGCCGACCCGACGACGCTTGGCTGGGACAATCAAAGCGGTAACGACTTTGGGGAGTGGCGCAACGGTAGCGCAGCTGACTCTGGATCAGAAGGTTGAAGGTTCGAATCCTTCCTCCCCAGCCAACAAATGATCAATCAGTTGGCGTTCCGCGAACGCAGATACCGACGTTCACCGGACGATCTGAGGAGAAGAGGCAGGCGGCCGCTTAGAAGCAACCGGCGCTCGCGAACCAGCACTGCCGTGCCCGCGAGGTCGGGCAGCATCATGTCCGGCCCGCCTGGCCGGAGAATCGGCTTCGCGGAGTCGCCCCTGAGAGCACGGGCAACGTTGTTGGCCACGCCACTGGCGGTGGCTTGAATAGACCGCAGCGTGGGGGGAAGACGATAGCCCTCTGGCACAGCGACAACGTCGCCAATACCCCAAACAGCGGCTGCGGCAGCCATCGTGTTGTTAACTCGCAACAGTGCGTGCTCGTCTACAAGGGCGGGCGGTAGCCAAGCCGTGGTACCGCGAAGGGGCGCGGCCACGGCGATTACGTCGGCGGTGATCATGCGCCCTCCAACTTCAACTGTTCCATTACCGATCCGCTCAACAGCCCCTTCAGTGACGAGCCGCGCTCCGCGCCTCTCGAACAGGCTTCTGATGTGAGCCGTCGCCCTGTCGCCGAAGCGGCGTGCCAGGGTGCCATCGCCATCGATCGCTGTCACCTTGACACCGGGACGATGGGCGGCGATCCAGCCCGCATATTCGAGCCCTGGTCCCGGCCGTTCCCAGCCGAAGACAACGACAACGTTGATATTCGACGCCGCGACCCGAGCTGCGAACTCGGCCGCGTCGTTTAGGTCGCAAGGAAAGAGTGCATGGTCACGGGCTCCCGTGATGCGGGTACGGTCGGCGACCGCCCCGGTGGCCACCACCAACTGGTCATATTCGATCTCTGCGCCGGAGCTGAGGACAACACGATGGGCCATGACGTCAGCGCCGATAACCGTGCCGGCTATTACGTCGACCCGCGCCGCAGCAAGGAGGCGAGCGAGTGGGATCACTGGCGGCGGCGGGCCCCCGGCCGGGACGCGGATTAGCCACGGCCGGTAAGTCAACTGCGTCTCGCTGCTGATCACCGTCACGCGGATCGCGGGGCGCTGGCTGCTTAGCGCCAGGGCAACCTCAAGAGAGGCGAACCCGCCCCCGACGACTACTGCGGCGCCGGTCACCTGCGCGCTCTTGTCATGATCCGACCGAAAGCCGGCGGTGAAACGTCTGCCAGGTCGATCACAGTCACCACTCCGAGCGCATGGAAAACGAGCGGGCTGCGCTCGGCGATTACTACTCCATTGTGTGACCCCTCGTCCATGGCGACTGCCTGGTAGTAGGCCGTCGCCACCGTCGGGTTCAAATGGATCAGCGCCGGAAGGAGCGAATCCAGAAGCCGGCCCAGTCTGTTCATTCCCCACCCCAATCGACCTAGTGGATTTCCCTATTTACTAGAGATGACCTAATATCGATAGTCTGTTACTCTATCCGTGTTGATCAAGCCTGTCAAGACAACTCGCACCTATAACGGGGCGCTGCGCACCGAGCACGCGCAAATGACTCGGACCCGCATCCTCGACGCGGCTCGAAGGCTTCTCGTCAGCGGGACCTACAGCAGCGTCACGATGGAGGAGATCGCCAAAGAAGCCGGCGTCTCTTACCAAACTGTGTATGCGATTTTCGGTAGCAAGCCGCGACTCGCACAAGGCCTCATTGAGGTGGGGTTCCCTCATGTCGCGGACGCATTGAAGCTGCTCGATGCGGTGCGACAATCGGACGACGCTGAACTCGGGCTTCGCACTGGCGCCCGCGTCTCCCGCCTCATCTATGAAATCTGTGCGGATCTCCTCCGCTTCATTCGGGAGTCCGGCGATCCAGCCCTACTCGCGCACTATCGCGAGAGGGAGGAGCAACGATTAACCGACATGACTCATTTCGGCCTGCCGTCGATGTTGGAGCGAAGCGGCCGGCTGCGGGCGGGAATCTCATCGTTGGAGGCGGTAGCTGTGATCTGGGCATTGACTGGCCCCGACCAATATTCCCAGCTGGTCTTCCAAAGAGGCTGGCTGCCATCCCGCTACGAGGACTGGTTGGGGAACGCGCTGATCAACATGCTTCTTCGACCAGCGAGCTAAGAGCTCATGTCGTCGAGGCAGTGGCTGGATTGATGCGCTATGTGCTGGATTAGCGCCAAATTCGCGCCCTGGGCTCAGATGCGGAGCAGCCGCAAATTCACTTATCAGACGCGGTAGCTCGATTCGGAACTTTGGTTGTCGATAACAAGTGTTGCTCTGGAACAGAAGGTCGAAGGTTCGAATCCTTCCTCCCCAGCCAACCGCCTGTAGAAGTTCGGCTCAAGGACTGCTTCAGGCGACCTGAGGTCGGACCGGCCGCCGCAACCATGCGAGCAGGTGCTCCGCGTGCCTGCGCACTCGGATCGACAGTCTCAACCGCGTCGCGTAGGAGTCGGCGCACTGCTGGCAGCCGCATCCATGTCCGGTATGAGGTAGGGGATTGCCTTCCTTGTCGAACCGTGCATTCATGGAACCCCCGCAGCTTTCAGGATGTACCACGCCTCAGGTCGGCGTGGGCGAGGCCAGTGGCGACTGCTTTGGCGAAGGCGACGGACTCGGCGAGGGCGATGGACTCGGCGAGGGCGATGGACTCGCCGATGGCGACGGACAAGCTGACGCAGAAGGCGAGGGCGACGCGCCTGCCGGGATGGACGGCGACGCACACGGCGACGGCGACGGCGAAGGTGAGGGCGTCGGGCAGGCGGCCAGGAAAGGATCCTGCGCAGTGCCGGAGCAGCCGTCGACAACGCCCGGCGGGCGGGCGTACCAGTTGCGCGTACCCGCGGGCAGCGCGTTGATGAACCTCTTCATGATCGTCAGGCCGACGTTCTCGCCGTAGGCTCGGATCCGTCCGCCACCGCCGTTCGGCGCCGTGTTTCCGACCCACACGCCGACGACGATGTTCGGGTTGTAGGCCATGATCCACGAGTCGGGAATCCCCCCCTTGCCGTCGTCGCTCGTGCCGGTCTTGCTTGCCATCTGCCGGTTCCAGCCGAATCCCCACTGGTACTGGTACCTCTTCAATACGTCGGTCATGAGGTACGCCTCCGCTGGCGTGAGGACGGTGGTGCTGGTCGGGTTTTCGAATTTGTACAGCGAGTGGCCCATCGAGTCGGTGACCTCGAGGATCGAGTGCAGGTCGACGCGCCGGCCCGAGTTGGCGAAGGTCTGGTAGCCCTGGACGTGGTCGTAGAGGGTCACGTCACTGCCTCCGATCGCGGTCGACAGGTTGGGCTGGAGCTTGCTATTGACTCCCATCGCGTGGGCGAGGTCGATCACGTTGTTGATGCCTTCCATCTGCCCGACCTCGACCGCCGGGATGTTGCGCGAATAGAGGATGGCCGTGCTGGCCTTGATGTCGCCCATGCCGCCGTTGTCGAAGTCGCGGGGCACGTAGCCGTTGAAGTTGGTCAGCTGGTCGTGGAGGATGGTGTCCCACGTGATCCTGTGGTCGCGCAGCGCGGCCTCGTACACGTACGGCTTGAAGGACGATCCGGGCTGGCGCAAGGAAAGGACGACGTCGAACTGGCCGCCAATGGAATCGTTGCCGTAATCCGCCGAGCCCACCCACGCCCTGACCTCGCCGCTCTTCGGATCCGCCGCGAGAAGCGCGGAGTTGTTGACGTTGAACACCTTCAGGTCGTGCACGCCGTTGGCGACGGCGTCCTGGGCCGCCTGCTGCAGGTCGAGGTCGAGCGTGGTCCGCACCGTGATGCCGCCTTGCTGCACGGCAGTGGAGCCAAACGTCCTCTCCAGCTTGGTCAGCACGTAGTCCACGAAGTGCGGGGCCTTGCTCTGCCGCGCGGTCGCCTGGATGTTCAGCTGGGACTTGACATCCTCGCCGGCAGCCTTGTCCGCCTCGTCGGACCTGAGCGCGTTGGTCGAAACCATGCCGTGCAGCACGTACAGCTCGCGCTCTCGTGCCAGACCGTAGCGGACGGCGGGGTCATAAGCGCTTGGCGCCTGGATCAATCCGGCAAGGAATGCCGCCTGCGCGGGTGAAAGGTCCTTTGCGTCCTCATTGAAATATGTGCGGGCCGCGGCGCCGACGCCGTAGGCGCCGTGTCCGAAATAGACCCGATTCAGATACATGCCCAGGATCTGGTCTTTCGAGTAGCGCTGCTCGAGCACGATGGCGAGCACGATCTCCTCCGTCTTTCGCGAGATCGACTTCTCCGGCGTGAGGAGCTGCATCTTCACCAGCTGCTGCGTGATGGTGCTGCCGCCTTGATTGAGCCCGCGCGAGGTGACGTCGACCCACGCCGCGCGAGCGGTCGCCGTCGGGTCGATCGCGCCGTGGCTGTAGAAGCTGCGGTCCTCCGCCGCCAGTACGGCCTTCGGCGCGTACGGACCCATCTCCTTGAGGGTCAAGGTGACGTGGTAGTGGCCGGCCGGGCTCCAGTCTTCGATGAGGTTGCCGTTGTGGTCGAGCACGACCACATCGCCAGCCGCGAGCACGTTCTGACTCGGGTCGGGCAGGTCCCTGATCACCCACAGCACGTACAGCGTCATGGCGATCAGCAACGCTCCAAGAACCCCTGAGATCCACGCCTTCCTGGCCCACAGCCAACTAATCGGTCGCACCCAGAAAGCGCGCTTGTCGCCGTTGGAGGACGGTCCAATGGTCACCCATGAAAAACGCTAGCACGGCGTGATCTAACCGGAAAACGGTCTTTTTGAACTCGAAGCCAGGCGTGCTGCGCGTCTGCTTCGCGCCAAATTCGGCGCCCAAGGCGCAGACGCGGCTCGGTCGCGTAATCCACTTTCAGACGCGGTGGCCCAACTCGAAAGGGCTGTCGTCCCTATTGCGGATTACTCTGGATCAGAAGGTTGAAGGTTCGCATCCGTCCTCCCCAGCCACCGATGGCCGCGGGCGACATGAGTGTGGAGCTGTAATCGATGGACGAGCACTACGAGTTCACCGACGTGTGGACCATTCCAGCCGGGATCGAAGTGGCCTGGAGGATGGTGGATGACGTCGCCAGCTGGCCTATTTGGTGGCCGGACTATCGCTTCGCGGAGGTCATATCAGAAATCAGGCACGGACCGGGCACGCGATGGCATGTAAAGGTGAGGTCAGACCTGCCCTACAAACTCGATTTCAACTTCACGGTCCTCACCCACGAACCGCCCACATACGTCCGCACTCGAGTCGAGGGTTTCTTCGAAGGCGAAATCGACTGGGGGTTGGATCGGCTGTCGCCGGACACAACCCGAATGACGCTGCACGAACAACCCGAGACGAAGTGGGCCTTGATCAATCTCACCGCCAGACTTGGAGGTAGACAGCTCCTGATGAGCAACCACAAATCTGCGATGCGTCGTGGCGAGGTCGGCATGAAGGCCGCCCTCGCGAGAGGCTATGTGCCGCCGGATCTCGACGCTGTTCAGGTCTAAAAGAGGATCTACCGCGCGAAGGAGGAAGGAAACATGGCGAATAGAAAGGACTCACGAGCGGTGGCGCTTGCCCGCGCTCACCTGGAGGCGTGGACCAACCACGACTTCGAAACGGTGCGAGGCAACCTCGCGGAGGACGTGCAGTTCTTCAGCCCGGCCGCGAACCTGACCGGCATCGATGAATACATGGACGCGCCTCGAGGCCTGACGCAATTCGCAAAACAGGTGGTGCCCGCCAGCCTGCGCATATTTGCCGCCGTTGGCGACGAGCGGAACGCGCTGATCATGTACGAGGTCAGTACCGCCACGAAGGTGTTTCCGTCGGCTCAGACCTGGCTGCTGGACGAGAACGGAAAGATCAAGGTCGAGCGGATCGTCTCCTACATGGCTCCGCGTGACGTCTAGGTCACCTTGGTTCGGAATCGACTTCCGCCGGGTAGATAGAAGCTGCAATGTCTTCCAATTGGCCTCTCGGGTCGGTCGAGCTCAAGGTGCTCGACCTCGAGCGCGAAGTCGATTTTTACGAGCGGTTTGGTCTCAGCCGAATCGACGACGGCGCCGCCACCGCCACGCTTGGCGCCGGCGGCTCGCCCGTGCTTCGCCTAAAGGCCCTGCCAGGTGGGCGCCAGCGGCCCCGGCACACCGCCGGTCTCTTCCACTTCGCCATCCTCCTGCCACGAGAAGAGGAGCTGGGCGGTTTCCTCCGGCGAGCGCTCGAGGAGCGCCTGCCGCTCACCGGCACCGCCGACCACTTCGTCAGCCAGGCGCTTTACTTCGACGACCCGGAGGGAAACGGCATCGAGGTCTATGCGGACCGCCCGCGCAGTGAATGGCAGTACCCAAGCGGCCGGTTGAACATCGGCACCGACCACCTGGATTTCGAACGGCTGCTGAGAGTTGCGGACAAGCCCGAGAAGAAGTTCTCCAGCGACACTGTCCTCGGGCACATGCACCTCAACGTCTCCGACCTGGACAGCTCTCAGGCCTTCTATCAGGCGATGGGCATGGAGCTAATCGCTGAAGCCGGACGGGTCATGCGCTTCATGAGCTGGGATGGCTACCACCATCACCTCGGCATCAACCTCCTCGAGGGCCATGGCGCGGCGAAGGTCGAGCCTGACGTGCGTGGCCTTCAGGGCTTCGAGGTCAGGCGGATCGACGGCGCACGTACCGACCCCAACGGAATCGAGGTCACTCCGGCGGCCTGACTTTGGCGACGTCGCGCTGGCACCACGCGTAGAGAGCGTCGTAGAGGGGAGACTCGAGGGCTATTTTCAAGTGGTCGTTCTCGCCATGGACGATCGCGAACCCGAAGGCGATCGCCTTCAGCCCGGCCGCCTCAGGTGTTATGTCGATGTCAGCATTGACGTCAGCGCCATGCACGATCTGGGCCAACCGGTCCAGCGCTGGGTCGTGCAGCTCGTATTTGAGCACTATCGATTCAAAGCTGCACCGCCCATCCACGTGGCCCAGCTCGACGCCTCCGACGTCGTACGGGATCGCGCCCTCCCGTTCGGCCACGGCCATGACCTCCTGAGCCGGAACGTAGAGGAACTCGGCGTCCGGGTCGATGAACCGCTTGACCAGCCACGGGCACGCGATCCGGTCAACGCTGGCGTTCTTCCGGGTAATCCACTTCACTGCTAACTCCTTGTCGTTGGAATGTCGTCATTTAGGCTATCCTCGGGCCGATAGGACGAATCGTGAAACATCACCAGCCGGCCTGGTTGAGACGGTTCTGGCGCCGGCCCGAGGAAGACCAGTTCCGCAGTGCCTTGCACGACCTTCTTCTCTACAGCCCTGACCGCCAGACGCTGGCGCACCGGGCGCTCGGTTGGGCTCTGCGCCTGGTCGGCGGCGAGGGCGGTTTCGTCATCGATTCGGATCGATCCATCCTTGCGGCCGAAGGGATCGAAATTGGCGAAGCAGAGAAGATTGCGACACGAAACGAATTCCTGCCGATGGCCGGGCAGGGGCATGAGCCCTGGCGCAAGGATCACATGCTCATCGTTCCGCTGGACTTGCAGGTTGGTCGCGCGGCGATCGTCATCGTCTCCGGACGCTTGACGTCGATCTTTGGTGACGACGAGCTCGACCGTCTGATCCTGTACGCGGTCAGCATCTCGGCCGGCCTCGACAGGGTGGCCTTGAACGAAAGAATTCACAACCTTGAAAAGGCCAAGAGCGATTTCCTCAACATCGCATCGCATGAGCTGCGTGGGCCGATGACGATCATCAAGGGATACCTGACGATGTTTGAAGCCGGTTCGTTGGGTGAGTTGTCGCCCAAAGCGAATTCGGTGCTGCCCCTTCTCATCTCGAAGTCAGACGAGATCAACTGGATGCTGGAGCAGATGCTCGAGGCCTCTCGCCTCGAAGAGGGACGGCTGGAGCTCAACAAGAAACGATATGACCTCGTCGAAATCACGGATAGGGCGATCGATGGGGTGAAGATGCTGCTGCGGGGCCACGACCTCAAGGTCGATGAGCCGGCACAGCCGTTGGAAGCCGAGGTCGATCGCGACCGCTTCCAGATGGTCATCCGCAACCTGCTGAGCAACGCCGCCAAGTACTCGCCCGCCGGTACGCAGATCACCGTTCGCATCCAGCGCGAGAACGGCAAAGCGACGGTCGCCGTCATCGACGACGGCGTGGGCATAACTACGGAAGACCAGGCCAACCTGTTCACTCGATTCGGCAGGATTCAGACCACGAAGCACGTGCAGGGCACCGGCCTGGGACTCTGGCTCTCGCGAGAGATAGCCCGGATGCACGATGGCGACCTGACGGTCCAGTCCGCACTTGGGAGCGGCAGCACCTTCGTGCTGGCGGTGCCGCTGAGGCGCTAGCCTGCTTGCGGTGGAACCGCAGGTGCGATCGGCATTTCAAACCGCGCGCCCGCTCGATCTTTTCTCGACCCTGGCCCCGATCGAGTTTGGCCCGTCGCTGAAGATCGAAAACGCCGGTGTATGGCGTGCCACGCGAACGCCCGACGGCCCGGCTACCGTCCACTTGCGCAAAGTCGCGGGAACGATCGAGGTCGATGCCTGGGGGCCAGGCGCCGCGTGGGCGGCGGCCAAAGCCCCCTCGCTCTGCGGAGAGGAGGATGACGCCAGCGGCTTCCAGCCGCGGCACCGGCTGATCGCGGACCTCCACCGTCGCAACCCAGGCTTGCGGCTGCCCAAGACCATGGCCGTGTTCGAGGCGCTGGTTCCGGCCGTGCTTGAGCAAAAAGTGACGACCACCCAGGCGAAAGCCGCGTATCGAGCGCTCGTCGACTCACTCGGCGAGGCGGCACCGGGACCTGTGCGATTGAAGCTCCCGCCTTCGTCGCATGTCCTGGCGCGAACTCCTTACTGGGCATTCCATCGCTTCGGCGTCGAGCGCCGCCGCGCCGTCGTCATCATCGAGGCCGCCCGGAGCGCCAACCGGCTCGAGGAGATCACGACGATGGACCTCGCGAGCGCCTACCGCCGGCTCCAGGCGTTTCCGGGCGTCGGCCCGTGGACCGCGGCCAAAGTCGCCCTCGTCGCGCTGGGCGACCCGGACGCGGTGCCCATCGGCGACTATCACCTGCCTCACGCGGTCGGCTACGCGCTCGAGGGAACCCCGCGCTCGAGCGATGAACGCATGCTGGAGCTGCTCGACCCATATCGCGGACACCGCGCCCGCGTCATCCGTTTGTTGATGGTCTCCGGCATCGGGGCGCCGAGGTTCGGTCCCAAACAGCCGCTGCGCGACATCGCAAACAATTAAGCTATGAGGGAAAACCCGGATGGTTTTCCCTGCGCGCAAGCGGCGATAAGGATGTGACCTACTGAATGCATCGCGAGTGCGGCTTCGCCGCAGTCGCTGCTCCCATACCGGTATATCGATGGGACTTGATCAAGAAGCTGAAGCCCGGCAACGCATGGAGATTAAGTAGACAAAGTCGCGGCTGGATTGAACCCAGCCGCCCGTGCCACGCTGGCACAATCAAGGAGCAGACTCGCTCTTATTCGAGCTTGGCCAGCTCCTCTTCGACGAGAGAGATCAGCTCGCGCATTCCCTCGCTGTCGAAGATCAGCCTCGCGCCTGCGGCGCGGAACAGCTCGGGAAGCGGCCGGGTCGCGCCCAGGGCAAGCGACTCGCGATATTTTCGGACGGCTTCGCCGCCGTCGCGGAGGCTGTTGCGCCAAACCTGAAGGGCGCCGAGCTGTGCGATCCCGTACTCGATGTAGTAGAACGGGCTGCCGAAGAAGTGCGGCTGCTGGTACCACCGCGCGATTCGCTCCGCATCGAGGCCGGACCAGTCCACGAAAGGACCCTCGAAGCGCCGGCGCAGCTCGAGCCATTTCCTGTCGCGCGCGCCGGCGTCCCGGCCCTCTTGGTCCAAGTAGATCCACTGCTGAAAGGCGTCAACCGACGCGCAGTGCGGAAAGAACAGGACGATACCCTCCAGCAGCTCAGCTCTCGACCGGCGTGCATCTTCCTCGTTGTAGTAGCCGCCGCTGTCCTCCCCGATGAATGGAGCGGAAAGCAGCTCCATGGACATCGATGCGACTTCCGCCATCTCCGAGCCTGGATGACGCTGGAAGAGAAGCGGAAGTTTTGACGCTTCGAAGGAATGGAAGGCGTGGCCTGACTCGTGCAGAAGGGTGCGCACGTCGTCATCCATTCCCACTGCATTCATGAAGATGAGCGGCATCTTTCTAAACGACAGCGTCTGGCAGTAGCCTCCCGGAGCCTTGCCTTTGCGGTTGTCCAGGTCGAGCAGGTTTGCGTCGGCCATGCTGCGGTAGTAGGTCTTGAAATCGGGATCGACTTTGGCGAAGACATCGCCCGCGCGATCTATGAAGGTCGATATCTCGTCGAACGGCTTGAGCGCCGGGCGACCATGTGGGTCCACGGTGACGTCCCACGGCCGCAGGGGGTCGAGGCGCATCTGGCGCCGCCGCCGCTCCATCAGCCGCCCAACCGCGGGAAGCACGGCGGACTCGACCGCCTCGTGAAATCTCAAGCAGTCGTCAGGCGTGTAGTCGAACCGATTTTTCTCGCGATGGGTGTAGTCACGGAAGTTGTCGAAGTTCGCGTTTCGGGCCACCTGCTGGCGCAGGTCGTACATGCGATCGAAGATGCCTGCGAGCTCGTCGCGCAGCTCGATGTACGGCTTGGCCCGATGCCTGAAAGCTCGTTCCCGCAGAGCTCGGTCGCTTGACTGCAGGAATGGCCGAAGCTGGGCGGGAGTCTTTTCCTCACCGTCAAATTTCACTGTCATCGCGCCGTTGACCTTCGACCACTCGGTCTCCAGCTTCGACAGCTGGGCGAAGAGGGGCACGTTGGCTTCGGCGAAGAGATTCATCTGGTTCTTGAACCGCTCGACTGTCGTTTCGAGACCAGGCCGCACGTAGTCAAGCTCGACCAGGCGCTCCTGCAGCCTCACGCGCTGCTCGCGAGCTTTTGGTGCGATCTGCATTCCGAACCGCAGCTGCGCTGCCTCGCGAGCCGGGTCGGAAGTGTCGCATGTATAGGCGAAACGCGCGAGGGCACCGGCTTCCGACAGCATCGACTCGAACAAGGACCAATCGGCCAGCCAGGCCTCGACGTTGGAACGATCGAGCGGTCGCGAAGCCAGCTCTTTGAAATAGGGGAGGATGTCCTCCCACCCGGCGTCCTTGAAGGCATCCGGAGATTCCGGAAGTGCAATAGCCACCCTCACCCTCGTCCCGAACTTGTCAGGCCTGCGATCCACGACATCGTACAGAGAACTCTCAGGCCGGCAGGACGGTGTCCGTGGCGCGCCAGCAATACCATGCGGCAACGGTTCGATACGGTCGAAAGATTTCGCCCTCAGTCTGAAGGGCGCGAGGCTTGGGCAGGTCCTTGAGCTTGTGCGCGATAGCCCAGCCTTTGCGTACCGCATAGTCGTCCACGGGCCACACGTCCAGCCGGCGCAGCTGGAAGATGAGGAACATCTCGGCCGTCCACCGGCCGATGCCTCGCACCTGCACCAAGCGGGCGACAAGATCGTAGTCTGACATCGACTCGACGTCATCCAGCGGCACGGTGCCGTCCTCCACCTTGCGTGCAAGGTCGGTGATGGCTGCAGTCTTCGAGCCGCTCAGGCCGGCGGACCGCATGGCCACCTCGGGGAGCGCCAGCACGGCTGCCGGGGACAGAGCCTGGGGAAACAGCTTCAAGAATCGCCCGTGGATCGCCGCCGCTGCCGCGCCGGCCAGTTGCTGATACGTGATCGAGCGCACCAGCGCGGCGAAGCTGTCGTCGAGCGGATCGCGCAGCTTGAGTGGGCCCACGGCCTTGATCACGCGCGCCATGGCCGGGTCGCGGCGGGAGACCAGCCCGGTGCCGCGGACGACGTCCGGAAGTGCGACCTTTGGGCTCAGGCGAACTCGGACATGAACTGCGCGAACTGGTCGCGTGTCGGGCGCAGCACGTCCTCGCCGAGGTCTCGCAGCGGGCGCTGAGGAATGTTCTCGGTGGTGGCGAAGTCCGCCATCGTCGTGTCGAGGTAGAGCAGGCCGGTGACGAGGTGACCGGCCGCCCGTCCTTCCTCCAGCACGCGCATCGCGGCGCGGCGGTCCGACGGGTCGTGGTCCTCGCCCAGCTTCTTCAGGATGATGTGCGACCCGTCGTGGAGCTGGACGTCACGCGTGGTGCCCGGCTCGTAGTCGACGTGCACCTCTTCGAAGAAGGGAATGAACGAGACATCCGCGATCGATTCCTCGTGGTCCTTGACCCAGCTGTAGCTCTTGGTCGATCCGTCGTGGTCATTGAACGTGACGCACGGCGAGATGATGTCGAGGATCGCCGTTCCGCGGTGGGCGATCGCAGCCTTGATGAGCGGGACGACCTGCTTGCCGTCGCCGCTGAAAGAGCGGGCGATGAACGAGCAGCCAAGCGTCAACGCGACCGCGCAAGGGTCGATGGGCTGGAAGGTGTTGACCGCGCCCTTCTTCTGTACCGAGCCGAGGTCTGCGGTCGCCGAGAACTGGCCTTTGGTGAGCCCGTACGTCCCGTTGTCTTCGATGATGTAAGTGCAGTCGATGTTGCGGCGGATCATGTGCATGAACTGGCCGAGGCCGATCGAAGCCGTGTCGCCGTCGCCAGAGACACCAAGCATGATCAGCTGCCGGTTGGCGAGCTGAGCGCCGGTCGTCAGCGCTGGCATCCTGCCGTGCACCCCGTTGAATCCGTGCGCGGACTCGACGAAGTAGGCGGGCGTCTTCGACGAGCAGCCGATGCCTGACATTTTGGCCAGGCGATGAGGTTCGACCCCGAGCTCGTATAGCGCCTTGATCATGTGGTTGGTGATCGAGTTGTGGCCGCATCCAGCGCACAGGGTCGTGGCCGCCCCCTTGTACGCATCACGCGGCAGGCCGACTCGGTTCAGGGTGGCGCTCATACGGGCACGGCCTCCATTTGCAGGAGCGGTTCGGTGATGGCCAGGGCCGGGATCGGCTGGCCGTTGTAGTGGCGAATCGAGTGGACCCTGGCGACGAGGTCCGGGGGCAGCGCAAGCCGGACCAGGTCGTAAACCTGTCCGTCGCGGTTCTGTTCGACGACGTAAACGCGCTCATGCCTCGACACGAAGGCCGCCACGTCGTCTGACAGCGGAAGCGCGCGCACGCGCATGTAGTCGACGGGCTTGCCTGCAGCGACAAGGGCCTGTCTCGCCTCGATCACGGCCGAGTGCGTCGAGCCGAACGCGATCAGACCGACGGGCGACTTCGTGCTCTCGTCGATCACCGGTGCCGGCAGCGCGTGGCGCGCGGTCTCGAGCTTGCGCGCGAGCCGGTCCATGTTCCGCGCGTAGGCATCGGCGCTTTCGGTGTAGCGCGCGAACTCGTCATGGCCCGAACCGCGCGTGAAGTAGCCCGCCGCCGGGTGGTCGGTGCCCGGCAGGGTGCGATACGGAACACCGTCGCCATCGACGTCGCGGTAGCGTCCCCATTCGCCCGAGAGGCGCTCGAGGTCTTCCTTCGAGAGCACCTTGCCACGGTCGAACGGCTTGTCCGGGTACTTGAACTCGGGAGTCATCCAGAGGTTCATCCCGAGGTCGAGGTCGGACAGCATGAAGACGGGTGTCTGGTAGCGGTCCGCGTAGTCAAACGCGTCTCGCGCGAACTCGTAGCACTCCTCGACAGTGCCGGGCAGCAGCACGATGTGCCTGGTGTCGCCGTGCGACAGGTTGAACGCGAAAGCCACGTCAGCTTGCGAGGTGCGCGTCGGCAGTCCGGTCGAAGGACCGATGCGCTGGATGTCGAAGATGACGACTGGCACCTCGGCGTAATAAGCCAGCCCCGAGAATTCGGCCATCAGCGAGATGCCAGGTCCAGAGGTGGACGTCATGGCGCGGGCGCCTGCCCAGCCGGCGCCGATCGCCATCCCGACCGCCGCGAGCTCGTCCTCGGCCTGCACGATCGAGATGAGCTTCTCGCCAGTTTTCGGGTCCGTGCGGAATCGCTCGGCATAGGCGATGAGGTTCTCGCACACGGAGGACGAGGGCGTGATCGGGTACCACGCCGCGACGGTGACGCCTCCCATCAGCGCGCCGAGCGCGGCCGCCTGGTTGCCCTCGACCAGGACCTTGCCTTCGACCATTCCGGTCATCGGCTCGAGACGGTACGGGTCGGTCTTGGAAAAGTTGTCCTGCCAGTAGTCGAAGCCGACCTTGATCGCGTCCATGTTCACCGGCACCGCCTTCGGCTTCGTCAGGAACTGGCGCTTAACGCCGTGCTCCAAAGCCTCCAGCGGGATGCCGAGAAGGCCGGCGACGACGCCGACGTAGATCATGTTGGCCAGCTGCTTGCGCAGCGTGTCGCTCTGGATCTTCGCCTTGGCAAGCTTGGAGAAGGGCACGGGGTAGTACGTCACGTCCGAGCGGACGTCCGCCGTGGAAAAGACCTCTTCGTGGATCACGACACCCCCGGCGCGCACCGTTCCCAGGTCCTGGTGCCAGGTCGCGGGGTTGAAGGCGATGAGGATGTCGACCTTGTCCGACCGCGCCATGTGTCCCTCCGGGGTGACCCGAAGCTGGTACCACGTGGGCAGGCCTTCGATGTTGGAGGGGAAGACGTTCTTGGGCGCGACCGGGATGCCCATATGGAAGATCGCCCTGGTCAAAACCAGGTTTGCCGTCTGGCTTCCTGAACCGTTGACCGTGGCGGCCTGGATGGTTAGGTCGTTGATGATCTGCTGCGTCAATTTGTGTCTTTCAGCCGCGGATTACGGATTTTACGCGTGTGCAGCAACCAACTGGTATTCCTTAGAGTTCGGCGAAATGAAGGTCGCCACACCAAAAGAGCGGGCCTCGGAAGAACGGCGCGTGGCCCTTGTCCCGGACACGGCGGCCAAGCTCGTCGCCGCAAAGCTCGAGGTCGGTGTCGAGTCTGGCGCGGGTACTGGAGCCTTCATCCCCGACGACGCTTACGAGAAAGCAGGGGTCAAAGTGGCCAAGGGCGCCGAGGCCCTCCTCAAGGATGCCGACGCCGTGCTCAAAGTCCAGGCTCCGGCCGCCAACGAAGTAGGCCTGCTGAAGAGCGGATCGGTGCTGATCAGCTTCCTCCAGCCGGCGACGCAGGGGGACATCGTGAAGGCACTGGCCACGCGAGGAGTGACCGCGTTCAGCCTCGAGCTGCTGCCCCGCATCTCGCGCGCGCAATCGATGGACGCGCTTTCCTCGCAGGCCTCGGCCTCCGGCTACAAGGCGGTTTTGATGGCGGCCGGCCGCCTCGGAAAGTTCTTTCCGATGATGATGACCGCGGCCGGCACTGTCGCCCCCGCACGAGTGCTCGTCATGGGCGCGGGCGTCGCCGGCCTGCAAGCGATCGCCACGGCGCGACGGCTCGGGGCGGTCGTCTCCGCATACGACGTGCGCCCTGCCGTCAAGGAGGAGGTTAGCTCGCTAGGGGCCACGTTCATCGAGCTGGCTCTTGAGGCGCAGGTAGGCGAAGGAGGCTACGCGCGGGAGCAGTCGGAGGAGTTTCTGCGCAAGCAACGTGAGCTGATCGGCGAGCACGTGGCCAAGTCCGATGTTGTGATCACCACTGCCGCCATACCCGGCCGGCGCGCACCGGTGTTGGTGACGGGCGACATGGTGAAGGGAATGCGCCCTGGTTCAGTGATCGTCGACCTCGCCGCGGAGACCGGCGGCAACGTCGAGCTCACGCAGGAAGGAAAGGAAATTGACGTCGCCGGCGTGACCATTTTCGGCACTCGCAACGTGCCTTCGACGATGCCGCTGGCCACCAGCCAGCTTTACGCGCGCAACGTCGCGAACCTGCTTCTACACCTGGTCAAGGATGGCGCGATCACGCTGGATTTCGAGGACGAGATCACCAAGGGCAGCTGCGTCACGCATGGTGGCGAGATCGTCAACGAGCGCGCCAAGCAGCTCCTGGCGGCTGCCAGATGACCAACGAGCTGCTCAACGAGCTGACCTTCTTCGTGCTCTCGATCTTCATCGGCATCGAGGTCATCTCGAAGGTGCCGACCATCCTGCACACGCCGCTGATGTCAGGGACGAACGCGATCCACGGCATCATCCTGGTCGGCGCGATTGTGATCGCCGCAGGCGCAAGCTCACCCGTGACGATCATCCTCGGCCTCGTCGCCGTCACGCTCGCGACCACCAACGTGGTGGGCGGGTTCGTGGTCACCGACCGGATGCTCGAGATGTTCAAGGGCCGGGCCGGGCGCGCGCAGGGGGCACAAAATCAATCGGCAAAACCGGCCACGCCCGTGGCCCCCACCAAATGACGACGGTCATCACCCTTGCCTACCTGGTGGCGGCGGTGTGCTTCATCCTCGGCTTGAAGCAGCTCAGCTCACCAAAGAGCGCCCGCAATGGCAACTTCACGGCGGCCTTTGGCATGGTGATCGCGCTCGTCGCCACTGTGCCTCAGCTGCATTTCACGACGGCAGGCTTGATCATCATCGCGATCGGGGTCGTCATCGGCGGGGCGGTTGGAGCCGTCGGCGCGCGAATGGTGAAGATGACCGCCATCCCGCAGATGGTCGCTCTGTTCAACGGGGTGGGCGGCGGCGCCGCTGCGCTGGTGGCGGTGGCCGAGCTGCTGCGGTTCGGCGACCATCCGCCTTTCGCTGAAGCCTTTCCAAGCGTCTTCAGCATAGTGATCGGGTCGATTTCTTTTGCCGGCAGCATGGTGGCCTTCGCCAAGCTCCAGGAGCTGATGACCGGGACTCCTATCACCTATCCCGGGCAGCAGATCGTCAACGGCATCATCGCTGCCGCGATCCTCGGTTTCGTCATCGCCGTTCTGGCGGTTGCCTCGATTCCGGTTTCCTTCATCTCTTTGATGGTCCTGGCCCTGGTGCTGGGCGTCGCGTTCGTGCTGCCGATAGGCGGCGCGGATATGCCCGTGGTCATCTCGCTGCTAAACGCGTTCACAGGCCTCGCGGTGGCGGCCAGCGGATTCCTGCTCAACAATTTCGCTCTGATCGTCGCCGGTACGCTGGTCGGCGCCTCAGGAAGCCTGCTCACCAAGATGATGAGCGACGCCATGGGCCGGTCCCTGGCAAACGTTCTGTTCGGAGCCTTCGGCAAGACCCGTGCCGGCGCTGTGGCGGCGACCGGAAAAGAGGGTCGGAGCGTCAGGTCTGGGTCAGCGGAAGACCTCGGCACGCTGCTCGCTTACTCCCAGCGCGTGATCATCGTCCCGGGCTACGGGCTTGCTGTGGCGCAGGCGCAGCACGCGGCACGCGAGCTCGCCGAGGTGCTCGAGAAGCGCGGGGTCGAGGTTACCTACGCGATTCATCCCGTGGCCGGTCGCATGCCTGGCCACATGAATGTGCTGCTTGCCGAGGCAAACGTGCCGTACGAGCAGCTCAAAGAGATGGACGAGGTCAACGACGAGTTCAAGAACGCGGACGTGGCGCTGATCGTTGGCGCCAACGACGTGGTCAACCCCTCCGCGCGGAATGCGCCGGGCAGCCCGATCTACGGCATGCCGATCCTCAACGCCGACCAGGCGAAGAACATCGTCTTCATGAAGCGCTCGATGCGGCCGGGTTTCGCCGGGATCGACAACGACCTCATGTACGACCCCAAGACGATCATGTTCTTCGGCGACGCCAAAGACTCGCTGACCAAGCTTGTGAGCGCTGTCAAAGCCGCCTGACCGAGCGTCGCTGCGGAGGCCGGGGCGGCCGATTACGCATGCCTGACGGTGCGGGACAAGTGCGGAATCCGCGCGACTCGCGGTTGTGGAGATCGGAATCGCCCGCGAAACAAAACGAGCCTCCTGCCGTGCGGTAGGAGGCTCGCGCCGCGAAGAGGGTGTGGTGTCGCGAATGTTAGGGCGCGCGCGTCATTCCCAATAGTGGCCAAGCTACAAAAGATCGGGGCAATCGTTGTGCGTGGTTACAATGCCCGGCGTGGACGCTCAGGCTGTGCTCCTGCTCACGGTGGCGCTGCTGACCGTCTACACCGTCGGCATCGGCGGCACCACCGCGGTCGCCATCGGAGTCCGGGACGCGTGGCGGCGCCGGGCTGCGTTGCGCGCTTCGGACCTTGACCCGACGCATGGCGAGGTCGTGCTGGCAGCGCCGACTCTGCCGCGGCCCGCCAGGTGGCTGAGGGTCGGGGGATGGGTCGCATTTCCCTTCGCGTTGCTGCTTGGGCTCTTCGCCAACTCGGCCTACTCGTGGCTGGCGCCCCTCACCGTGTTCCTGATGGTCGCTCTCAACGCCTTCTACTTCACAGCGATGCAGGGAATGGGCGACCACCTGGTCCTCACCAAGGACGGCTTTCGTGTCGGGCCGCCAAAGAACGCGCGCACTGTGCGGTGGGTTCATGTGACCGCTTTCATGGGCGCTCACATCGGCGCGTTCCGAGCCGTGCGGATGTCGGAAGGCGGCGAGTGGCAGGATCCGAGGGTGGTGCCCAACGTGATCTTCTACCGCCTGAACCGGGCACTGGTCCGGCCTCGCAAGTCGTTGATTCAGCGCGTCACCGGACTGACCTATTTCGACGGCGTCATCCGCAACAGGTTTGGAATGTCCACCCAGGAGCTCATGCAGGCAATGCGCACGTGGCACCGCATAGCGGTTGAATCCGAGTCGCCACCGCTCCGCCGCCCTGCGAGGTAGATCCTCTCACCGGCCTGTGAGATCATCGACCGATGACCGGCGAACTGATCCCGGCCCGCATCGATTTCAAAACGGCCGGCCCGGATTTCTGGAGGCGCTATCACGTCTACCGCCGGCTGAGGCACGATGAGTCTCGCCCGGACGATCCAATGCGTCCGGATGAGATCGAAGAGAAAAAGCTGAAGCGCGACAGCCCATTCGACTTCGAGTATCACTACGAGATCACCAAGGACGGCGTGCTGCTGAGCTGGTTTTCAGGCTCGACGCTCAGGCCGGGGACGCCTGAGTACGAATCGAGCGGGCACCTGTTCTGGGCCGATATTTTTGTTCGCCCAGATCACCGCCGGAAGGGCATTGGGTCGTCGTGGGCGGCGCAGATTGTTGAGCTCATGGACGTGCATGGCTGCACGAAAGCTGGCTTCAGCACCGAGGAGGCTCCAGGCCATGCGTTCCTGAAGTCGCTGGGCGCCGAGGCGAAGCTCGTCGAAGCGGAGAACCGGCTCAAGCTCGCGGACGTGGACTGGAAGATGGTCGAGCGCTGGATCGATGAAGGGCCGAAGCGCTCTCCGCAGACCAGCTTGGAAATCTATGACGGGCCCCTACCTGAGGCGATGTGGGAAGACTTCGCGCCGCAGCTGTCGAGCATGCTGAACACGATCCCGTTCGAAAATCTCGACATCGGCACGATCGTTGTCACGCCCGCTCACATGATCGATTTCTACGCGAGGCTGGTCATCAGCCAGGAGCAGCTGCACACGATCCTGACTCGGGAACCCGATGGCGTCATCTCGGCCATCACTGACATGTCCTGGGACCCGAACAGGCCCACGATCCTCGAACAGCGATTCACTGGGGTCAGGCCTGACGCGCGAGGTCGCGGTCTCGGCAAGTGGATCAAAGCGAAGATGCTCACACACCTCCACGAGCTCTACCCCCAGGCTCAGTGGGTGTCGACCGAGAACGCCGGCTCGAACGCATCGATGCTCGCGATCAACTACAAGCTCGGCTTCAAGCAATATCGAGCGGGCGCCGAATACCAGATGAGCCGAGACGGCCTGGCGGAACGCCTCAAAGGGTTGTCGGCCGGACGCCGGAGTTAGGTGAGCCGGCGGCTGCGCTGGATGCTGCGGACGAGCAGGATCACGCCAATCACGATCAGCAGCGCCGGCAACGCCGCCTTGCCGAAAATCCCGTAGTCCACTCCGCTGATGCCCAGGATCGATTCGAAGAAAACGAACCCGATCATGAAGATCATCAGGGAGATGAAAATTAACGTCCGTCCGCGCCGCAGCTGCACGGAGTCCCGATCGCGCAGCGCCTGCAGGTAGAGGCCGAGCCCGATGCCTCCCGGTGCGATCAGCGCCCACGTAAACGCCCAGCTCGCCCAGTCTCCCGTGCTGCTCTGGTAGGCGAGGACGAGACCCAGCATCGTCACGATGCCGCCGGGGACTGAGGCGCCTGCTCCTCCACCGACGAACCCCACGACCAGCAACGTCAGGCCAGGCACGATCACGAATAAAGGCCAGCCGTACTGGGTTAGGTCGACGCCCAGGACCACAACGCCAAGGGCGAAGATGCCGACCACGACCAGGACCACGCCAAGGGCTGCGCTGGAGCCGCCGCCACGCGGGCGGACGGGGGGAGAAGGTGAGGTTGTGAAAGGCGGCGGGGCAGCCGTCATCACGGCCGTCGGTGAGGCGGGCTCCGCCGGCTCCGCCGGCTCCGCCTTCTCGACGGGAACTTCGGCCGCCGGCGGAGGCGCTTCGGGCCGGCGCTCAGTCACGGCCGGAGGGGGAGCATCCGCCTTGGCCGGTTCATCTTCTTGAGGGCCCCATTTAGGGGCGAAGATGTTGGGGCTGCCGGCGAGCACGTCAGGGCTGACGTGAGCCATGTCTTCCTTGGCGGCAGCATCGTCAGTTTCACTGGCTGGCTGGTCGGCGCCGCTCGAGGTCTTGCCGAGGCTGGCGCGCTTTCGTTTGCTCATGACGGCACAGCTTAACCCGCCCTGACAACCCCAGCTTCTTTTAAGATTTCGCGCTCAATTGACGATCCTGAACATCGGGTTCACCGGCCCAATCCCGCGGCCCACCTCCAGCGAGTGTTCGATCGCGCCCGTGATGAACTCCTTAGCCTGGTGCACCGCGGCAAGGGGGTCTTTGCCTTTGGCGAGCTCGGCGGCAATCGCCGCCGAGAACACGCAGCCACTGCCGTGAGTGCTCGTCGTGGCGATCCGCGGAGACTGGAGCTCGACGAGCTCGGCGCCGTCGAAGTAGTGGTCGATCGCGAGCTGTTCATCACTGTGGCCGCCCTTGACCACCGCGGCGCGCGCTCCCAAACCGACGAGGTCACGGGCCGCCTGGCGACGGTCATCGAGTGTGCGAATCGACCTGCCCAAGAGCACCTCGGCTTCGGGCAGGTTCGGGGTCACGACGGCGGCCAGGGGAAGCATCAGCTTCCGTAGCGCGTCCACCGCGTCGTCACGCAGCAGCCTCGCCCCGCCCTTGGCGACCATCACCGGATCGACGACGAGGTTTCGGATGTTGTGGCGCACGACTGCGTTCGACACGACCTCGATGATCTCGACGCTCGACAGCATTCCTGTTTTCGCCGCTGCGGCGCCGAAGTCGAGCATGATCGCTTCGATCTGGGCGTCGATGAGCGCCGCCGGCAGCTCCATGATGTCCGCCACTCCCAGAGTGTTCTGGGCTGTGATCGCCGTGATGGCGGAGGTCCCGTGCACTCCGAGCGCGGCGAACGTTTTCAGGTCTGCCTGAATCCCGGCCCCTCCGCCGGAGTCAGAGCCGGCGATCGTGAGGGCAACAGGGAGCTTCATGCGGAGCGTACCCGCTGCCCGGTCCAGTAAACCGCAGCAGCTACCGCGATGCTGACGAGGCCGCTCAGGTCCGCCCCGTGCAGCGCGTTTATCAGGTCCCCATTGAAGAACCTCGGCGCGCCGGCCAGGTTGCTGAAAAGGTTGGCGTAGTTCACGAACAAAAGACTCGTTGCCGTCCCGGCGATCCACGCGACCAGCGCGAGACGAGGTCTCAGCCTTCCCTCGAAGAGAAAGAAGCTGAGTAGCACGACAGCCGCCCAGGCGGGCGCCCACAGGTAAGTGAGTATCAGGAAGTCTTCGTAGGCGAGGTGAAAGTCGCTGACCAACACCGCATAAGCCGCAAGCAAGGTCCCGAGCACCCCGCAGGCCAACGCGGTCTGCCAGCGCTTGAGCTTGATCCCCATCGCGAGTGAGACGAGCCCGGCGGTGTACACGTCCAGGTAATTGGCCCAGATCTCACCCAGCACGACGAAGACGAAAAACGGGATCGCAACCCATGCCGGAGCATGTGCCTGGATCACGGAGAACACACCCTGGTCGGCGGCGAGCTTCGCGTCGATTGTGGGCAGCAGGAGGCCGAACAGACCGAGCAGCAGCATCGGAAGCGTGACTCCAACCGCCGGCCACAGCGTCACCGAGCGTGTGGCGCTGGACTTCGGGAGGTAGCGGGAGTAGTCGCTCGCGAACGGATACCAGGACGCGACCAGCGCGAAGCACGTCATGAAGCCGAGGACAAAGGCGCCCGGATAATCGGCGGCCGCGGCGGTGGGGCCCTGGCCCCAGTGGAACTGTGGAGCGAGAAACGCGAACAGGGCCAGCGACAGCACGATGAACACGATCGCGCCGTACGTTTCGAGGACCTTGATCGTCTGGTGACCGAAGATGGCGACGCCGACGCTGATCGCGGCGATCACGAGGACGAGTCCGAAGGTCAACCAGCGACTCCCGCCGCCGAAAAGTTGAGCACCCGCCTGCGCCGCAATCACGCAATCGACCGCGAACCAGCCGATCGCGAGAAAGAGCGTCAGGCCGGCGCCGATGTATGAACCGCGTAGTCCAAAGATCCGCCGTGTGTAGCCGATTTGCGGTTCGCCCGAGCGCGGACCGGTGTTGCTCAGCAACCCGAGGATCACCGCGGCGGCGCCGGTGCCAAGCGCTGTCGCGACCAGGCCGTCCCAGACGCCGAGCCCGTAGAAGGTGGTCAGCAGGCTGGCGGTGAACAGGCTGGCGTAGTTGACGAAAGCACCCGCCCACAGGAAGGCGAGCTCGCGTGGTGAGCCGTGTCTCTCCGCCGCGGGAATCGAGTCGATCCCATGGCGCTCGACCTTGCCGAACGAATCCGATCCGACCGCTTGAGCAGCTATCTCGCTCATTCCTCTCCCTCCGCTGGCATTACCCAGTTCAGGTTCATGCGGTCGGCGCTCCGGCGCCCTCTCAGCCTGGTTTTGACAAGCTCCCGCTACTGGTCGATGTTAGCGCGTCAGGTCTGGCGCCAGGGCGCGGGGAGGAGGTAGGCGAGGATGCGGTAGACATCCGGATTCAGCGCGAGCCCTATGTGGCTGCCCTGGACCTCGACCGCGTTGACGTCGTGTCGCAGGCACGCCTTCCAGTTGACGACGCCATCGGAGCGCGAGTAGATCGAGGTCGTCGGCACCTTTGGTGCGGCGGCAAGGTCGCGCAAGAAACGCGCCTCGACGGACGCCGGGTGGCCGTAGCGAAACACGTTGTACAGGTGTGCCGCTCGGACGCCGGCCATGGTCAGCGGATGGATGTCGAAAGGATCCTGAAGGGGAGACCCGAGCGTGATCACCTGCTCGACGAGGTCCGGTTTCCTGTGCGAAAGCACCTTGGCCAGCACGCCGCCGCGGCTGTGTCCGACCAGTGAGACGCGCGCGCCGGTCTTGCGGTGGAGCTCGACGAGCGTATCGAGCAGCGGCCTGAGCATGACCTCTGAATACATGACGTTGAACGTGACGCCCGCCACACGCGGCTTGTAGCCGACGCGGCGCAACCACTGGAAGGGAGTGTGCAGGGTCCAATCGCCGGCAAGGAACCCGGGTACGAGCATCACCGGCCTTCCCAGTCCCGGTGGAATATCCACTCCGCGAAAGACGGGGTCGCGGATGAGGCGCAGATATTCGAAGTACACGCGACCCTCGAGCCACATCGGAGGAATCTGATCCCAACGACCCAGGTGGCGAAGGTCCGGGAGGATGGATGCTGCGATGCCAAGCCGGCTGCGGCGTTTGCCGCGATGAATTTCTGAGACGGGTTCCAAAGTGATTGCCTGAGCGTGCTCCGTTATGAAATTGCGGGCTCGGCGATTCTATATGGGCTCCACGCGTTTAGGGCTCTCACGAACCGATCTGGTGTTTCCATCATCGGGACGTGACCGACTCCCTCGAGGATCGCCAGGGTCCAATCCGGTCTGCGGCGAGCCAGCTGTCGAGCCGCCGCCAGCGGTATGAGTCGATCGAGACTTCCGTGGATCACAAGGGTGGCGGCGTGCACCTTCGCCACACGGGACCAGAAGCGAGGATCCGCCAGGCGCAGGCTGATCGACCGGCTTGCTTGCAGGAACGCGCGGCCGTTTTGTTTGCCAAGGTGTTCTCGCTCGCGCGTCAGCTGGATGTGAGCATCCAGCACCCCAGGCGCAACCCGGGACGGATCCGCGCAGACCAGCGCGAGGGCTTGCTGAACCAGACGCTCAGGGCCGAGCTCTCGCACCCGCCTCTCGAGCAGGATCTGCGCCAGGCCAGGTATCGAGAGTGCTGCCATCACGCCCAACAACGCGGGGTCATTGCGTTGATAGACATGGACGCTCGGGATGGCGGCATCGACCAGAACCATCGCGGTCACCCAGGATGGGTGGTCGGCGGCCTCGAGGACCGCGATGTAGCCGCCCATCGAGTTGCCCATCAGCACCACTGGCTCGCCGATCACCTTCTCGATGAATGAGTGCACCAGCTCAGCGTTGGTTCCGACCGCCGCGGACCGGTGGAAGAGAGGCGTCTGTCCGAATCCGGCGAGGTCGAGCGCGAAGGCGTGATAGTCCTTCGCCACCTCGGGGCCGACTGACATCCAGTTCAGCGCGCTGCCCCCGAGGCCATGCACCATCAGTAGCGGTGTTCCTGTGCCACCGAAGTCGAGGTAATGGACCGGGCCGTCCAGGTCTGCCGTCTTATGGCGCAATGCGTCAATCCTACGCCTGGCCTCCCCGCTTGGGGGTCGTGGAATCTAGGTTTGGCCGGACGGCGGCTTTGCGAGGAACTCTCCTGCCATTCGCATGAGGATCTCGGCCACGGCGGATGGCGAGCGCCGCCCGTCCTTATGAAGGCGGTCGAAGACCGAGAAGGACATCAGGATCCCGATCACGTCTTCGGCCTCCTTGACCGAACATCCCGGCCGAAGCAGGTCGTGTGCGGCGAATCTTTCGGCAAGAGCCCTGTCGCGATCGGACTCCTCGCTTTTCCCTCGGTGGTGGGCTTCGAGCCGCCTGTACAGGCTCGGATCTGCCGCCCAGGCTGAGCAGGCGTGCTCGATCCGGCGCCGCAGCTCATCCCTCGGATCGGAGCCGGTCTCCGCCACGGCAGTGTCGCCCGAGGGGGGGCCCATACCGGCTGCCAGCGCCTCCAGCAGCCGCTCCTTGGACCCGAACTGGTTATAGACGGTGATCCGCGAGACGCCGGCCCGGTGGGCGATCTTGCCCATGCTTGAGGCAGGGCCGTGCTCGCTGACCAGCTCGCGGGCGGCCGAGAGGATCGCGGACCTGGTGCGCTCGATCTCGCCTTGACGCCGCCCCAAGCGGTAGCCTCGAGGGCTCATTGAATTAGATTAGCAGACAGATTGTTCAATCAATTAAGGACCCCGGATGCCCGATCCTCGCCTCGCGCAACACCTACCATCGCTCGCTGTGAAGCTCTGGGATCCGCTCGCGCTTCGCGAGTTCTCATCGCTGCTCCGGGATCCCGTGTTTCGCGGCCGAGGGGTGCCCCATGGCGACGGGCGGCCGGTCCTGCTGGTACCAGGGTTCCTCTCTGGCGACTGGTCGATGCGAATCCTTCAGGGCTGGCTCGACCGGATCGGCTACAAGGCGTACCTCTCGGGCATCCTCTTCAACGTCCAGCACTCGGAGCGAATGCTGGCCGGCTTGCGCCACCGCCTGGTCCAGGTGGAGGCGGAGGCAGGGTCGCGCGTGAGCATCGTGGGCCACAGCCGAGGCGGCCTGCTCGCCAAGGTCCTCTCGCAGCGGAGGCCGCGAAGCGTTGAGCAGGTGATCACGATCGGCTCCCCGCTGGCCGACTGGACCGACCTGTCTTTCGTGATGAGCCACGCAGTGGGTGTGCTCAAGACCGCGAACGAGATCGCCTTCGGCCGCAACCTGAACACCGAAGGTCGTTTTTCTCATGACCTGAGCCTTCCTCCGGCCGTGCCGACGACTTCGATCTACACGCGCTCCGACGATGTCGTGAACTTTCGTTCCTGCATTCGGCCTGACATCCCGTCCATCTCGGTTTGGGGCAGCCACAACGGCATGCTGGTCAACCCGGAGGTGTACCGGCTGCTTGGCCGTATGCTCGCGCGGCCCCGCCGGCCGGTAGGGTCTAATCCCTGATCGCCGCCGCGATCGCGCTGGCTCTGGCTGCCGCCGTCATCCACGGCACCTGGAACGTCCTGGTCAAGGTGAGCGGCGATCCGATCGACACGTTTCAGCGCGCGACGGTCGCGGCAGCCGCCGTCATCACGCCGCTGACCGCGGTGGCGTGGTTGCTCTCCGGACGTCCCGGGCTTTCACCGGCCGCCGTGGGATGGTGCGTGCTTTCCGCCTCATTGGAGCTCGTCTACCTCTGGCTGCTTGCGACCGCCTACCGCCGCGGCGAGATCTCCGTCGTGTACCCGATCGCGCGCGGGTCAGCCCCTTTGCTCGCTGTGGTGTTTGGTCTGGGTCTGCTGAATGAGAAATTGAGCGCCATGCAGTTGGTCGGGGTCGGACTTCTTCTGCTCGGCATCCTCGCTGTCACGATCCCTCAGACCAGCGGCAGGGCGACAGTGCCTGCTCTGCTGACCGGGGTGGCAATCGCGTCCTACACGGCAGTCGATCGCGTCGGGGTGCGGCTCTCTACCCCGTGGCTTTACGGCTGGCTGCTGGTCACGCTGCTCGCCGTGGGACTGACCGTCTCGATCTGGGTCGCGGCCAGAGTGACAGCCTCGCGCACCAGGTTGGCGGACCAGGCTGGAGAACCACCACTCGGGCGCGCCAAAGCAACGCTGATCGGGCTCTTGATGTGGGGAGGCTATCTGCTGGTCCTGTGGGCCTTGAGCCTCGCCCCCCTCTCCGTCGTCGCACCGGTGCGCGAAACCGCGGTCGTCGGGGTGGCGGTTTGGGGGGTGTGGAGGCTGCGGGAAAGCAAGGCCGCTGCGCTGAAGCTCTCGGGTGCCGCGGCCACCCTGGTAGGGGTCAGCCTGCTCGCTTTTTGATCTCCGAAAACCAGAAATCCGGTGGTAATCTAGATCAGTCGCCAGGCTTGGCAGGCGATGTGCGCCGCGGTCGTCGAGTTCTCGAAAGGGCCGTGCGTTCGTGACATTTGCTTTCGAGAATGGGAGTGAGGGAGATGCCGACAGGCACCATCAAGAAATTGGTCTCCGACCGCGGATTCGGGTTCATCGCAGCTGAGGACGGGCGAGAGTATTTCTTCCATCGGACCGGCCTTGACTCGGCCGTGAACTTCGACTCGCTGGCTGGCGGCGAGCGGGTCACCTTCGAGATCGAGCCGAGCCAGAAAGGCCCGCGCGCGAACCGCATCAAGCTCGCGTAGCGAACTTTCACCAGCTGCCAGATCCGGGCGTTGGCCTTCCTTCTATGAAGACCAAGGTCCAAACGTTCAACATCGTGCCGCGGGGGGATTACTCGCTCGAGGAGAGCGCTAACTTCATCGGCGCCTGGCACAAGGCGCCCTCCGACGGAGGCGGACCTGAAGGCCACCTCCACCTCGCCTTCCTGACGGACGGGGATTGGATCCCGGTGGGACTGTGTCTCCAGCAGGATTCGGGCGGACGTGTCACAGGGACCATCTACGGTGATGCGCCAGTCACCGAGGTGATGAAGAAGGTCGAACGCATCCTCAGCCTGGACGTGGATGGTCGTGCCTGGCCCGAGGTGGGGAAGCGCGACCCCGTGGTGGCGAAGCTCCAGCGCATGTTCCCCGGTTTCCGGCCTGTGAACTGGTCGGACGCGTACGAGGCGGCAGCGTGGTGCGTGATCTCGACGCGGATCTCTATGCGCCAGGGCCAGGGCATCAAAGAGCGGATGTCTCGCGAGCTCGGTCAACAGATCGACGTGCATGGACACACCCTGTGGGCGTTCCCGGGCCCGGAGCGGCTGGCCCACCTGGAAAAGTTTCCGGGACTCTTCGGGCGCAAGGTCGAGTACATGAACGCGCTGGGACGCGCTGCCCTGGCCGGTGAGGTCGACACCGAAACGCTGCGCGCAATGCCGCGCGAACAGTCGGTCAAGAGCTTGCAACGACTGCCGGGCATCGGAGCGTGGGGATCGGAGCTCGTGCGCTTGCGGGCACTTAGCGCGGTGGACGAGCTTCCGACTCAGGAGCGGCGCTTGATGGGCGCCCTTGGCACCGCCTACGGCCTGGCGGGCGAGCCGGACGTGAAGACGCTGGAGAGGCTCGCCGCGAAATGGTCGCCTTACCGCATGTGGGTCTGCGTTTGCCTCAGGCGGACGTTGGATGGCGGCGCAGGTACGACCCACTCGCGCGCGGCTCGACAGCTAGCGCGACCCGCTTCGGACCAGGACCATCGCGGCGGCCCAGAGCAACGCTCCGCTACCTAACAGCGTCCACATAGCCAACGTGATCAGTGAGAGCTCCACCAGCGCCCCGAGGACGCACATCGCCGCGGCGCCGGCCAGCAGGAAGGCGCCAGGCAGGAGGACCCACGCGGAATACCACGGCGGCTGGACCGCGTCGCCGCGGTCGAGAAGTCGCCCGGCGATGAGGACCAGCGCCGCGACGATCACCGCCGGAATGGCGAGCTCCATGGCCCACAGCGCATGGACGGCTCCTGTGGCGGCACCGAGAAGGGGCTGAACGCCGGCCGCCGCGAGAGCCGCGGGCACCGCGAACACGAGCAGGCGCAACATCGCGCTCGCCGGCGGCACTTTTAGGAAGGCAACGCTGGAACTTGTGCGGGCAGCGTGAAAACCGGCTGTGTGTGGACCGTGCCGAGCTGCACGTCGCGGTAGTCGGCCGGCTGCGACAGCTGCGATATGAATAAAGCGTTGAAGGCCTGTCCACGCGCTTCCATCTCCGCTGGCGTGGTGATGCCTCTCGCATAGGGCTGGCGCGGCAGCCCGGAGTAGAGGTCCGCCGAATTGTAGAAATCAGAGTTGCCGTAGACGGAAGTCGCCGCATACGAATAGATCGCGACCCCCAGCACCTGGTTGCCACGGGCCGAGGGCGCAAGGACCCGGCGGATCATGGACAGGGAGTCTTCGGGGTAATTCAAGAACGCGCCCATTCCGGTGACAACTCGATTGGCGAAACCGGAATCCTTCTCGAATGCCACCCATCGATCGAACCATCCTTTCTCACGGAAGATCCAATCGCTGTCGTAGTTCATCGGCACTCCAAAGTCGATATAGCCCTTGAGCAGCCAGTCGGCCCAGTCTTGAAAGACCGAAGAGTAGGCAGAGGTGCGCCACCAATCGGACAAACTCGCCGGACCACCGCCGAAACAGATGAGCGCCGCGCTGAGTTTCACCGATGGGTTCTTTTGCTTCAGGTCGTCGTGCAGGTCGCGTACGAATGCCGTCACACGGCCGCGACGCCACGCTTGCCACCGTGCGTCGTCGGGAGCAGGCACGCCACTCGCGCCCGTCTCTTGCCTGTACATGGCCAATGAAGCAGGCGTGTAGCCCCACGTCGCTCCTGCATAACGGACGAAGTCCATGTGAAGGCCGTCCACGTCGTAGTTGCGCGCGACGTCCATGAAGACCTTGTGCGTGTAGGCCTGCACCTCCGGTATGCCGGGGTCGAGGTAGCCGCTGGTCGACCCGTCGTTGGCGCGATTGGCCCAGTCTCCGTGCATCAGGTACACGCCGCTCTCCTGACCGACGAAGAACGTGTTGAGCCAGGCATGCACCTCGATCCGAGGTCTCGAAGCATGGGCGAGCTGTATGAGATAGCCGAGAGGATCGAAACCTCGCGACCCTGCGATGTCCAGTGCGCGCGGTTCCTCGGATCGGTTGAAAAACGCTACGCCCCGCGTCCGAACCTGCACGAGGAGCGCGTTCAGGTTCGCTCGATGTGCGTCCGCGACCAACTTCTCAACCTGGGCCCGTGAATGGATGCCGTCGTTGAACCCATCGACCCACATCGCCCGGTACTGAGAGGGTCCGTACGCGATGGGACTTGGGGACGGTGAAGGCGAGGCAACCGGTGAGGGGGAGGGCGAAACAACGGGCGATGCAGTGACTCTGGCGGTGGCCGGTGGGGCGGGCGCACAGCTGCTCAAAAGCAGGACCAGGAGAAGGGCCCGACCCAGATTCCGCATCAAGCGATGGCGAACAACACGTGATTCCGCCCGGTGGTCTCGATCGCGCCCGGATGTGTTCGCTTCAATGTTTCGATCGCCTCATCGGCGAACTTCTGACGGCGGTCGGCACTAACTCCTTCCATTCGAGCCGCGCAGTCCCACCAGCTGGTGAACATGGAGACCATCTGCTCGGCCGATTCCCACATCACGGTCTCGTCGACCACTTCGACATCGCCGGACAGAAAGCCCGCATCGAGCGCTGCCTTCGCGAACTTCTTCGCGTCCTCGATCACACCCCGTGTGGCTGTCTGATCAACCGCACGAGGGGCGGGCCCGAGCCAACGATCGACCACCGCGTCCACCGTCGACCAAACCGAAGCTGCCGTCCTTGTCACCGGGACGCTGGCAGCGAACCTTGCCGTGGGGCGCAGGACCCGTCGCGCCTCGCGCAACGCTACGGGGAGCTGGGGCACGAATTGAAGCCCGTGCCCGCACACGGCGGCATCGAACGACGCATCCGCAAATGAGAGCTGCTCGATGTCCATCACTTCAAATCGGGAGTTGGGAATGCCCGCCGCATCGGCCAGCGCGATCATCCCCGGGGCGAGATCCACGCCAACGACCTCCCCGCCCGGCGAAACGTCTAGTGCCAGGCGCCGGCTAAGTGTCCCGGGCCCGCAGGCGAGATCCAGAACCCGCATGCCAGGCTGCGCGTCCACGAGCTCGATGGCGCGCAGTCGGCCGCGTGCTTCGTCGTGGGCCATGATCTCCTCGAGGCGCCGCTGATAGGCGGCCGCATGACGGCTGAATACAGCCGGAAAGAGGTCCTTCGACTTCAAGGGCTGAGATTGTGCCACTCTCGCTCGAGCCACAGCGCCGCGCGAAGTGCATCCGCGTTGGTCCGTCCTACCACCTGCATCCCGACCGGCAGTCCTCGAACAGGCGCTGGAATCGTGACCACCGGCTGCCCGGTCGTATTGAAAGGCCGCGTGAATCGCGAGAGTGGCTCGCGCACCTCGTTGCCGGCATCGACTGCCGGCGCCACGATCGCGGTCGCGGGCACCAGAAGCGCGTCGAAGCCTTCCATCGCGTGCATCGCCGCCTGCTGGAGATGAGGCCTCTCGCGGAGTGCCTCCTCGAAGTCGACGGCGAGGACGCCCAGCCCGCGCCGGATGTGGCCGAGGACATCTGAGCCGTACTTCTCCGGGAACTCGTTTGCCCACCGGCGGTGGTACGTCGCGGCCTCCACCAGCAGGATCGTCAGGCCCGTGCGGAAGAGGAGATCGCGATCGACGAACTCGATCTCGGGCAAGCCCTGGGACACGAGGCGCCATGCTCGTTCGGTCGGCTCGTCGAGGCTGGCGATCCATCCTGCGGGCACCGCGATCCGAGGCTTTTCGACGCGCTCCGTGGACACGTCCTCACCCGCCATCATCCGGAAGGCTCTCGCCACGGCGTCGACGTCGCGAGCCATGGGACCAACAGTGTCGAGCGACCAGCTGAGGGGGATGACTCCTGAGGTGTCGATGGTGCCTAACGCCGGCTTGAATCCAACCACGCCACAAAGCGATGCGGGGACGCGGATCGAACCTCCGGTGTCGGTGCCGATCGCCCAGTCGCACATGCCGGCCGCCACCGCTACCGCCGAACCGCCCGACGATCCACCCGCCACGCGGCTCGGGTCGTGTGGATTGCGGACAGGCCCGTAATGAGGATTCACGCTGGTCACGCCGTAGGCGAACTCGTGCAGGTTGGTTTTGCCGACGATCACGCAACCTGCTCTTCTAATGCTTTGAATTACTGGTGCGTCGTGCTGAGCGGGTTCGTTCGGCAGGATGATGCCGCCGGCGGTGGTGACTGTTCCCGCGACGTCGATAAGGTCTTTCACGGCGACCACCGTGCCGGCGCCTTCCTCCGCTGAGATCGAGATGAAGGCGTGCAGGTGAGCCTGTTCCTCGATCCGCCGCCGCGCCTCCTGCAGCTCCACGCGTCAATTCTCGGGTCTCGAGAGTGTCCGGCGAGTTATCCTCCCCGCTGATGGCACTGAGTGCGCAGCTGGCGTGGACCAAGGTTGACGTCCTAACTTCGTACCAGCGCATCACGGCCGAGATCCAGATCCGAGGCCGCTTATTCCCCACGATCAACGATCCGGAGCCGATTTTCCACCTGCGCAATGTGAGCGCTGAGCCACTCGTCCCTGGCGCCGTGCCGCTCAACGGTGTGCCGGAAGGCCTGTTCAGCAAGGCGTTGATCGGCGGCATCCGCACGATCGAGCCCGAGCCACCACCGCCTGACCAGGTCCTGGACCTCGCCCGGCGCTACGTCATGTTCCAGGCAGGGAGTTTCATGGTCACCGGCGCTGCCGAGTTCCCCAAGGTGGTCGAGGCGGCGATGCACAGCGAGATCCTTTTGAAGTCGCATTTCTTCCCGTTGGTGGACGTGACCATCACGATCTTCGGCGTCGCCGGCAAGAGCTGGACGCAGCCCTCGATCCTGGTCAACCGGGACCAGATGCTTGCCCTATACCTCGGCTAAGACTTTCCGCTCGAACCAGGTGATTCCCGACGAACCAGGGCCCGGGTTACCAACCCTTCGCAACCCCGCCGGTTACGCGCCCGATTACGTCCCGTTGGCGGGTCGGCTCAAGGGGTCAACGCAACACCTCGTGAGATCACGAACCAAGCGCGCCATGAGCAGAGCAGAAAGAAAGGACATTGCAAATGAAGAGGGTGTTGGGTCTCGCCTGGGTTTAGTCGTGGGCGCAATGGCGGGAAAGGCCCGCCTGGCCGGCCAAACCGGCCTGGAAGCGCTGGATTCGACACGTCTGGCACCAAACGCGCCTGTGAACTCGACGATTCGACACGTCTGGCACCAACGGTGCCTTTGAAAGGACGAAAGCACGCGAGGATGGGCCCTGACGGCCCACCGCATGAGACCACCCGCCACCGGGGCGTTTCTCCGCGAAAATTCCGTCCCTTTTTGCGCCAACGGGGGTTTGGGAGGCGGCTAGAGCAGCTTGGGGTTCTAGGCCTTCGCTCCGAACAGGCGCCGGATCCCCGACCACAGCACCTGGAAGAACAGCGGTACCGCGTTGATCGGTTTGGCGGTCGTTGGTGCCGGTGCCGGCGCGCTGGTCGGCCCCGCCGCCGTGGCCGTCTCCGGGCCGTCACCACCGCCGGATCTCGGTTCGGCCGCCTCCACGTTCGCCTTGATGCAAGCAGCCATGTCGTTGACGATCCGGCGTGACACGTCTTCCATGACGCCTCGGCCGAACTGTGCCACCCGCCCGGCGACGCTGTAGTCGGTGACGATCTTGACAGTGGATCCCGCTCCGTCGGCCTCCACGGTCATCAGCGCTTTCGCCCTGGCCGACCCCGGTCCCGTGGTCTCACGTCCCTCGGCCTCGAGCGTGGCCGAGCGCGCCGAGTCGTTGCGGTCGGCGATTCTCGCCGTGCCGCTGTAGGCCACCGTGATCGGGCCAACCTTCACCTTGACCTTGCCCTTGAAGGTGGTCGGATCCACGACTTCCGAGAGCTCTGCACCAGGGACGCAGCCCACCACCTTGTTGACGTCCAGCAGGTAGGCGAACACACGCTCGGGTGGCGCGCCGACGGTGAAGGAATTTTCTAGTTGCATTTCGTCGCTAAAAGTAGCGCAATAGAGGGGTTCGTCTGCGATTGGTTGTGGGGGTCGGAGATTGACCCGCCATACATCCGACCCGTGAGATCGTCTGATCGACCGAATCAGCTCGCCAATTCTCCCGGCGCCATGTAGCGCATCGGGGGAGGTCATTCAGGAGGAGGAGCGTATGAAACACAAGGTCGCGACCACAGTCAACGGTCACCGGCAGGAGCACGAGGTTGAGCCCCGGCTGTTGCTCGTGCACTACCTGCGAGACGTAGTCGGCCTCACCGGGACTCACATCGGCTGCGACACCAGCCAGTGCGGCGCTTGCACCATCCTGGTGGACGGAAAAGCCGTCAAGAGCTGCACCATGTTCGCCGTCCAGGCCGAAGGCAAGAAGCTCACCACGATCGAGGGCATGGCCACGGACGGTGAGCTGCACCCCCTGCAGCAGGCTTTTTGGGACGAGCATGGCCTGCAGTGCGGCTACTGCACGCCTGGCTTCATCATGGCCGCGGCCTACCTCCTGGAGCAGAATCCAAACCCAACCGAAGACGAGATTCGCCGGGGCCTGGAAGGCAACCTTTGCCGCTGCACGGGCTACGTGAACATCGTCAAGTCGGTGCAATCGGCGGCGAAGGCCATGGGCGGCGCCATAGCGAAGCCTGCCGGCCGGCCGGCAGTCACCGCCGGAGGGGAGTAGCGCTATGGCAGTCTCCCAACTCATAGGGGCAAAGATTCACCGTCGTGAGGACCCTCGCTTGATCACCGGACACGGTCGCTACACGGACGACCTTCCACATCAGGGCGTCGTCCACATGTCGGTAGCGCGCAGTCCTCATGCACACGCGCGTATCCGCAGCATCGGCGTTGAAGCGGCAAAAAAGGCGCCGGGCGTGCTTGCCGTGTTCACGGCGGCGGATTTCAAGGACGTGATCGGAGGCCCGGCCACCTTTCCGGTAGCACCGGTTTTCGCGCCGAACAAGCAGACGAACCCACCGCGTTATCCAATCGCCGCGAAAGAGGTTTGTTACCAGGGAGAGCCGGTGGCCGTGGTGATCGCGGAGAACCGTGGACAGGCCGCCGACGGCGCCCAGCTCGTGGACGTCGACTACGAGCTCCTCCCTGCGGTGATGGACATCGAAGAAGCGGCGAAACCCGGATCGCCCAAGGTGCACTCGGACCAGCCTGACAACATCGCGTGGGATGCCACATACGTTCCCTGGGAGGCAACCGACGAGGCGTTCAAGACCGCCGACGTGGTGATCAAGGAGCGAATTCTTCAGCAGCGGCTGTCTCCAAACCCGATGGAACCCCGAGCCGTGATGGCGGAGTACGAGTCATTCGACAAGCGCATGACGATGTGGATGTCGACCCAGAACCCGCACTGGATCCGCCTGTTCGTATCCGGCGCTCTAGGGATGGGTGAGCATGCGCTCCGGGTCGTATCGCACGACGTCGGCGGGGGCTTTGGTTCCAAGATCAGCCCCTACCCCGAGGATTACCTCGTCCCAGCGACCGCCAAGCTCCTGGGCAAAGCCGTCAAGTACACCGAGACGCGGACCGAGGCGATGCAGAACGCGTACGCCGGCCGCGGCCAGATCTTCGACGTCGAGGTGGCGGCCAAGAAAGACGGTACGTTGCTCGGGATGCGTGTCACCCAACTTCTCGACGCCGGTGCGTACATCGGCACATTCGGAGCTTTCCAGACCTGCGCCTGCCTGATGGCCGGTGGCGCTTACCACTGGAAGGCGATCTCGTCTCGATCGCTCGCGGTGCTTACGAACAAGATCACAACCGATCCGTACCGCGGTGCGGGGCGCCCCGAGGCTACACACGTCGCCGAGCGGATGATGGACCTGCTCGCGGTCGAGCTGGACATGGACCCGGTCGAGCTGCGGCGCAAGAACTTCATCCGCGAAGAAGAGTTCCCCTTCACGCAGAACTTCGGGCTGGTCATCGACTCGGGCGATTACGAGAAGGCCATGGACAAGGCCCTGAAGATCGTCGGGTATGACGAGCTGCGCAAGAAGCAGAAGGAGCAGCGCAAGCAGGGCAAGCTTGTCGGCATCGGTTTGTCGACCTGGATCGAGCTGTGCGGTTTGGGACCAGGCGCGGTGACCGGTCCGGCGACCGGCGGCGTCGTCCTGTCCGAGTCGGCACAGGTGAAGATTCACCCGGCGGGCGGAGTCAGCGTTTACGTGGGGACCCACAACCACGGGCAGGGCAACGACACGACTCATGCCCAGATCGTGGCTGACACGCTCGGTGTTCCGATCGAGTCGATCGACATCCGGCACGGCGACACAAACGAAGGCCCAGGATTCGGCTACGGCACCTACGGATCGCGCTCGCTTGCGGTCGGTGGAATCGCCATCCTCCGTTCTTGCGGCAAGGTCATCGACAAGGGCAAAAAGGTTGCGGCGCATCTTCTCGAGGCGGCCGAGGAGGACATCGTCTTCGACCATGGCAAGTTCCATGTCAAAGGCGCGCCCGACAAATCCAAGGCGCTGGGCGAGGTTGCGTTTGCAGCCTACGGCCAGCTGCCGGCAGGGGTAGAGCAAGGGCTCGAGGCGGTCGCGTATTTCGAGCCGCCCAACTTCGTGTGGCCGTTTGGGACGCACATATGTGTCGTCGAGGTCGACCCCGAGACCGGCGCGGTCGACATGCAGAAATACGTCGCCGTCGACGACTGCGGCAACGTCATCAACCCGATGATCGTGGCGGGCCAGCTTCACGGCGGCATCGCCCAAGGCATCGCGCAAGCGCTGTTTGAGGAGATGGTCTACGACGAGGAGAGCGGGCAGCTCAAGTCAGCGACGTTCCTCGACTACGCGATGCTCACGGCAAACGAGATGCCCGAGATTCAGCTTGACAACACCGTGACTCCGAGCCCGACCAATGAGCTCGGTGTGAAGGGTATCGGCGAGGCAGGCACCATCGCCTCGACGGCTGCCGTCATCAATGCGATATGCGACGCGTTGAGCCCGCTGGGGATCAAGCACGTCGACATGCCCGCCACACCCGACCGGCTCTGGGAACTGATGCGAAGAGCGCGCGGGGCGTCAAACGGAAACGGAAAGGAGGCACGCAGGTGATTCCCGCAGCATTCGAATACGTCAGAGCCTCCTCCGTCGACGAGGCGGCCAAGCTGCTGAGCAAATACGGCGAGGACGCCAAGGTGCTGGCGGGCGGGCACAGCCTGATTCCGCTCATGCGGCTGCGTCTCGCTCAGCCCAAAGCGCTTGTCGACATCACAGGAATCAAGGAACTCGACTACATCAAGGCGGATGGCTCGAAGGTCCGCCTCGGCGCCTTGACGCGGCATGTGGAAATCCAGAACTCGGCCGTCATCAAGGACAAGCTGCCGATACTCGCCGAGGTGGCGGGCGAGGTCGGCGACAACCAGGTGCGCAACATGGGCACGATCGGAGGAGTGGTCGCTCACGCTGACGCGGCGGGCGACTATCCGACCATCGCCCTGATGCTCGACGCCGAGATCGTCACCAACCGCCGCACGATCGCCGCCAAGGATTTCTTCAAAGACCTGTTCACCACTCCGCTCGGCGCGGACGAGATAGTCACCGAGATCGTCTTCCCGGTGGCGAATGGTCCGCACAAGTACATCAAGTTCCGCCGCCGCCTGTTCGACTGGGCGATCGTCGGCGCCGCGGCCCAGAAGATGAACGGCGATTGGCGCATCGGCCTGACCAACGTCGGACCGACCCCGGTCCGCGCCAAGGCTGTAGAGGATGCGCTGAAAAAGGGCGCCAAGCCGGAGGATGCGGCTCAGCACGCGTCGGACGGCTTGAATCCCTCCGGCGACCTGCGCGCGAGCCCTGAGTACAAGAAGCACCTGGCTCGGGTGCTGACGAAGCGGGCGATCGAGCAAGCCAAATAGGCCGGGGTAAGGTGGCTCGGCACTCGTGCCGAGCCACCTCGTAACCTTCTCGCGTGACCGTCGGCACTCCCACGACCATCGAGGAGGTCGAGGCGCGCCTGCGCGAGCGCAAGTACATCGGAGATCGCGGCCTTGCCACTTCGATCTTCCTTGCCCTGAAGCTGGAAAAGCCGCTCTTCATCGAAGGCGAGGCTGGGGTCGGCAAGACGGAGGCCGCCAAAGTCATGGCCGACGTGCTGGGCGCGCGGCTCATCCGCCTCCAGTGCTACGAGGGCATCGACCTGGCGCATGCGGTCTACGAGTGGAATTATCCGCGGCAGCTCCTGCACATCCGGCTGATGGGTGAAGGGGAGGACCGCCGTGTCGCGGAGCGTGAGATCTTCAGCTCCGAGTTCCTCCTGCGACGGCCGCTCCTAGATGCCATCGACAATGACGATCCGATACCTCCGGTGCTGTTGATCGACGAGATCGATCGGTCCGACGAGGAGTTCGAGGCGTTTCTGCTCGAGCTGCTATCCGACTTCCAGGTCTCGATTCCCGAAATCGGAACCATCAAGGCCAAGCGTGCGCCGTTCGTGGTCATCACCTCCAACCGAACTCGCGAGGTGCATGACGCGCTCAAGCGCCGCTGCCTCTACCACTGGATCGACTACCCCGACCTCGAGAAGGAGGTCGAGATCGTGCGTGCGCGCGCCCCCGAGGCGGCCGACGGCCTGGCACGCGAGGTGGCCGGCCTTGTCCAGGGCCTGCGATCGATGGATCTCTACAAAGTGCCAGGGGTGGCGGAGACGCTGGACTGGGCGCGATCGCTTGCCGCCCTGGGCGCGACGCGTATCGACTCGAATCTTGTCGACGCGACCCTCGGTTCGGCGCTGAAATACCAGGAGGACCTCGAGCGGGTGCGGGAGCAGATCCCGGCCCTGGTCGAGAAGGCGCGAGGTGCCTGAGGGACCAGATCTACTTCCGCGGTTGGGTGCGTTCGCGCGGCTGCTGCATGACGCGGGCCTGGAGGCGGGCCCGCGTCGGTTGACCGATGCGACCAGGGCGCTGGTCTACATCGACCTCAAGCAGCAGATCGATTTCCGGAACGCGCTGCGCTCGGTGTTCGTCAGCCGCAAGGAAGACCTTCCGACTTTCGAGGCGGCTTTCGACATCTTCTGGGCGCCTCCTGATCCACGTGCTGCGGCAGGCGTTTTGCCGGGCCGCAGCCGCGCGCTGCCCATGTCACCGGAGCGGGCGAAAGCGTGGGCCATTGCACTTGGCCTAAGCAGCTCGCAAATGAACCGCGAGCAAGAACCAACGGCTGTGCCGATCAGCTCGAGCGGCTACAGCGCCGAAGAGCTTCTGCGGCACAAAGACTTCGAACAGATGACCTGGCAGGAGACGGAGCAGGTGCGGCGACTCCTCGAGCAGGCGCCATGGCGAGTCGCCGAGCGGAAGACGCGGCGCCTTCGCGCCGCGCGGGCGGGACGGATCGATCTTCGGCGCTCCGCACGCCATGCGATCAGGTCGAGCGGCGAGCTGATGCGCTTGTTCCACCGCCGGCCGCGGATACGGAGAAGGCCGCTGGTGTTGATCTGCGACGTGAGCGGTTCGATGGAGCGCTACTCGCGGCTGCTGATGATCTTCTCGCACGCTATCGCGCGCCGGGAGGATGTGGAAGCCTTCGTATTCTCGACGCGACTTACGCGGATCACTCGACTGCTTCGCTATCGAGACCTCGATCGCTGCCTCGAGTCCGTGAGCAAGGGCGTCCACGATTTCAGTGGAGGCACCCGCATCGGCGAGGCGCTGGCCGATTTCAACCGCCATTGGGCACGGCGCGTGCTGGGACACGGCGCGGTGGTGATCATCGTGAGCGATGGATGGGACCGAGGAGATCCGGCGAGACTCACCGCCGAGCTGATCCACCTCCGCCGTTCGGCCCACCGATTGATCTGGCTCAATCCCCTCCTTGGTTCAGAGGGATATCAACCGCTGACGCGCGGCATGGCGGCGGCGCTGCCGCATGTCGACGACTTTCTCGCCGCCCACAACCTGAAGGCGCTCGAGGACCTCGGCCGCCTGCTGGCCGGGCTGGGCACCCGCGCCGGGAGTCGATAGGTGCGCGAAATCCTCACCGAGCTCACCGAATGGACCAAAGCCGGCGAAGACATCGCGCTCGCGACAGTGGTCGAGACATGGGGCTCGAGTCCCCGCCCGCTGGGTTCGAAGATGGTGGTCACGCGCTCGGGCAAGATGGCCGGCTCCGTATCCAACGGCTGCATCGAGGGCGCGGTTTTCGACGAGGCGCAGAAGGTGCTGAAGAGCCGCAAACCGAAGGTGGCGGCTTTCGGCGTTGCGGATGACGTCGCCTTCGAGGTGGGTCTTGCTTGTGGCGGTCACATCGAGGTGTTCGTCGAGCCCTTGGGCCCGGTGCACGAGCAGCTGATCGCGATGCTTCAACGCAACGAGCAGGCAACATTGCGCACCAACCTCGTGACCGGCGAAGCGGACCTGGTCGAGGGATGGACGCCACCAGGATCTGAGCTGGCACACCGTGACGGAGACCTTTTTGTGGAGCCGTTCCGCCGCCCCGCACACATGATCATCGTCGGCGCGATCCACATCGCGATCCCGCTCCATCGGCTCGCGAAGCTGATGGGTTATCGGGTCACCGTCGTCGACGCCCGCGCGAAGTTCGCCACGAAGGAGCGGTTCCCGGAGGCCGACGAGCTCATCGTCGACTGGCCAGACGAGGCGATCGCGAAGCTCGTCATCGACAACTCGTCGTATGTCGTGATCCTCACGCACGACCCGAAATTCGACCTGCCCGCTCTGCGTTCCGTGCTGACGAAGGACGCGGGCTACATTGGCGCGATCGGCAGCCGCAAGACCAACCAGAACCGCTTCGACGCACTTCGGGCGGAAGGATTCACCGAAGAGCAGCTCGCGCGAGTCCACGGTCCGATCGGCCTCGATCTCGGGAGCCGAGGAGCCGAGGAGACGGCGCTCGGCATCATGGCCGAGATCACATCGGTGCGATTTGGCGGCTCCGGGAGTGCGATGCGCGAGGTCCGAGCTTCACGAGCGTAGCCCGTTACGCGTGCGCCTTCTGGCTCCGGAATCGCCTCGCCTTCTCCCGGTTCCCGCAGGAGGCCATCGTGCACCAGCGGCTCGAGTGGTTCTTGGACCGGTCGTAGAAAGCCCAGCGACACGCCTGCGAGCTGCACAGCTTTAGACGCCTCCAGTTCTCGTCTTCCATAGCCGAGTAAAGGGTGGCGACGATGCGTCCCATCGCACCGACGACCCCCGTCGCTTCAGGCTCCATGCGGGGCTTGCCGTCCGCGCCAAAGCGCATCCGCAAACCGCTGGCGCTGGCGGCGCCGTTCAGCGTGGCGATGTCGACGGGATAGACCGGAAAACCGGAGTTAGGGCCGATCGTGCCGCGGATCGCCTCGCGGAGGGCGATCGCGTGCTTCAGGTCGGAAGCGTCGACGGTATGCGAGCCGTCCATCAGGCCCTTTGCAACGAGCCAGGCCTTGAGCGTGTTTGGGTCGGAGAGATCCTCCGGGCCGTCCTGGAGGTCAGCGGTATTGACGAAGGCCTGGACGAGGCCGATGTCGCCCGGAGCGGTTTCGCGGTCAGCCACGATTGTGAGTATATCCATAACCCGCATTTAACGAACATCGGTTATAATAACTGGCATACAGCGAACATTGGTTACGGAGGAACCAGGCATGTACCAGCATTACAACGAGGACGTCGCGTTCGAGCGCCTGAAGGATCTGCAGCGGGAGATGGAGAACAGCCGCCTGGCGGCCACCTCCCTTTCCGACCTGGGCTACAGGATCTGGACCTGGGCCAACCGCGCCTCTACTTCGCGAGTCGCTTCAATACGGCCACCTGTTCAGCGTCCGGACCGCCGCCCGCGCCAGGCACCTCCAGGATGAATGGGAGCTTCGCGAGCCTCGGCTCGTGAAGCAGGGCCCGAAAACCCTCCTCGCCGATCTGCCCGGCTCCGATGTTCGCGTGGCGGTCTCGGTTGGAACCGAGGCCGGTGACGGAGTCGTTGCAGTGGATGACCTCGACGCGTGAAAGGCCGATGACGCGGTCCAGCTCGTCGAGCGTGTTCGAGACATCAGCAGGGGTGCGTTCGTCGTAGCCGGAGGCGAAGGCGTGGCACGTGTCGAAGCAGACCGCGACACGTTCGTCGTCGAGCCCGCTCAGCATCTGCGCAATCTCTTCAAAGCGGGCACCGACACAGCCACCGAGCCCGGCGTTGTTCTCGATCAGCAGGTGGGCGGTGGTCGGATTGGCGCGCTCGAGCACGCTCTTCAGGTGCGCGAGGATCGATGGAAGTCTGGCGTCGAACCCCGCGCCCTTGTGCGATCCCGTGTGGAAGATGACGCCGTTTGCGCCCAGCTCGTCGGCAGCCTTGAGGTAACCCGCGAGCGTGCTCTCGGAACGCTGTCGCAGCGTCGGATCGTCGCCGGCGAGGTTGATCAAGTAGACGGCGTGAAAGTAGATGGGCGGGTGGCCGTGCTTGGCAGCAGCCTCTTTGAACGACGCGATTCGATTCTCATCAAGCTTCGGCGAGCCCCAGAAACCGGGCGGGGTGGGGTGGATCTGGATCGCCTCGGCGCCCATCGCCTTGGCGCGCTCGAAGGCGAGGTGCAGGCCGCCGGACGAATCGACGTGCGCTCCAAGCAGTGGCATTCCAACCAGAGTAAGGCGGGTCCGTTCTGGCATGCTGGGGTTAGTGGCCCGCTCCGGAAGGTCCGCGCATCTTCGACGCCCTAGTCGGCCGGGTGCCTTTGGCACCGAAGCCGGCGTCGCCTCCTGCGCGCGCTCAGTCACGCATCTACGCGATGCGCTCTTTCGCGTGCTCGTCGTCTCCTTGGCTCCGGCCGACAAGGTCGCGAATCTGCAGCGGCCCCCCAGAGCGGGCCACTAATCGACATGGCGATCTTCGTGATGGGCGACCTCGATCTGGCGGTCAGAGGGCGCACCTACCGCGAACCTGACGGTCCCCACAGCCTCGTCGTCCGCGGCCGCGACCTCGACTCCGCCCTTCAGCACCTGGCATCCCGCGCGGACTGTCGCGCGCTCGCCGTGGTCGGCTTGCCCGAAACGGTGCCGGACATGCTTGCTTTTGCCGGAAGGCGCTTGATGCTTGTCGACGGCGACAGCGAGCGTCTGCGCGTGTTTGCCGAGAGCGCCATTCGCGCCAACATCGAAGTCGAGTGGATTCGTTCCGCGAGGCCTCCTTTCGAGCGGCTTGCGGCCGCCCTGCTGCCCATCGGGGCCGTGGTGCTGGCGGCTGGTTCGAGCTCGCGCATGCCCGGATCCCAAAAGGTGCTCCTCGATTTCGATGGCAAGCCCATGGTTCGTCACGCGATGGAGTCCGCCTCGGAAGGTGGGTGCCACCAGGTCGTCGTCGTGTACTCGACCGATGATGTTCGGGATGCGGTGCACGGCGATGCGGAGCTGATACACAACCCAAAGGCGAGGACAGGAATGGCGTCGTCGTTGCAGGTGGGGTTGCACGCCATGAGAGGCGACATCGAGGCGGCTGTGGTTCTGCTCGGCGACCAGCCGCTCGTCGGCTCCCGTACCGTTGCGACGCTGATGCGGGCGTGGCGCCGCGAGGGCTCGCGGCCCGCGGTCGCCGTGTCGCAGGCGCATGGCGAATGGGCGCCGCCCGTGGTGCTTGCTCGCGAGCTGTGGGATGAGCTCTTCGCGCTGAAGGGCGACGCGGGTGCACGCCAGATTCTGCAAGGCCATCCAGAGCTGCTTGACACAGTGCCGGCGCCGGGACGGCCGGACGACATCGACACGCCGGAGGACTACGCGAAGATCGTCCGGCTCTTCCCGCGCCGCAAGCCGCGCCAGCGCGTATAGGTCGCGACAGTGGAGTTCGATGCGCGAATCGCAGCATTCGTGCTCCTTTCTGCCCTCCTCATCGTCACGCCCGGACCCGATACCGCGCTGATCATCCGCAATGCGCTGGCCGCCGGGCCGCGCGCGTCGACCTTCTCCGCGATCGGCGTTGCCATCGGCACTCTTGTCTGGGTGTCGGCGGCGACGCTCGGCGTCGGCGTTCTCCTCGAACAATCTTCGATTGCTTTCACGGCCTTGAAGCTCGCCGGCGGGGTCTACCTCTGCTACCTCGGAGTGCGTACTTTGCTGACCACCCATCGCGAGGCTGACCAGCCAGGCACGAGCTCGACGGGAAGGGCAGCGCTCAGTGACTGGACGGCGTTCCAGCAGGGATTGGTGAGCAACCTGCTCAATCCCAAGACCGGCGCTTTCTTCGTGGTGGTCATGCCGCAGTTTCTGATGCCTGGCGATACGTCAGGCCGCCTGACCATCATGGTCGCAGCGTTCGAGGTGATGCTGCTGGCCTGGCTCATCGCGTACGGCCATGTGGTCAGCCGGCTGGGCCGGTCCGGACCCGGACTCCGCGTGCGGCGGGTGATGACCCGGCTCACCGGCGTGGTCCTGCTCGGCCTCGGCGCGCGCCTCGCCTTCGAACGACGCTAGACGTTCATTTGCGCCGGGCATGAATCCGGACGCCCAATAGACTTCGTTGGGTGACAGTCGCATACCCAAGCGAGAGCACTCCTGGAGCAGCCCGAGACACGATTACTTATCGCTACGTCAACTACCGGCCCCTGGTCTTGACGGTCTTCTTCGTACTCGGTTTAGCCGGCGTCGCTCTCGTGTGGAACCTCGTCACCGGCGGCGAGGGGCCGGGGGTTGTGTTTGTGGTTCTGTGGCTATCGGCGTTGGCGTGGAATGCTTATAGCTTCCTGTTTCTCATCGCAGACGAAATCGGCGTGATCGATGGCTCGATCCTCCGTTGGCGTTGCATCAGCTCAAGCCACGAAATACCGCTGACAGACCTCAAGGGGATAAGGACTCCATTGCCGCCCTTCGGTATTGGTTTGAAGAGAATCGTCGTCAGCAATGGTCCGTCTCCACTCCTCATTGCCAACCGGGGATACCGCGAGGTCGTCGCAATGATCGTGCAATTCCGCCCTGACCTTGTGATCCGAAACGAGTGGTACGACCGGCTGTACGAGCGATTCGCCAAGAGTTCCGTGCGATGGCGACGGGTGGAGGAGCCGGCGCGCGGGCGCTGACGCGACTGGTACGATTGACAATAGTGCTAGTGATCGCTCTAGGAGTGAAAGCTTGAAACATCCAGGGTGGCTCAGATCCGGCGACTACGAAGACGTCATCTACGAGACATGGGAGGGGATCGCCAAGATCACGATCAACCGCCCGGAAGTCCGAAACGCGTTCCGGCCGACCACGGTCTTTGAGATGTCGAAGGCCTTCGAGGTCGCCCGCGACGACCCTGAGATCGGCGTCGTCATCCTCACCGGGGCCGGCACCGAAGCGTTTTGCTCCGGCGGCGATCAGCGGATTCGCGGCGACGACGGCTACACCGACCCCAAGGGAACCGGGCGCCTCAACGTGCTCGACCTGCAGGTCCAGATCCGCCGCCTGCCGAAACCGGTGGTCGCGATGGTCGCGGGCTACGCGATCGGCGGCGGCCATGTGCTGCATGTCGTGTGCGACCTGACCGTCGCCGCCGAGAACGCGCGCTTCGGCCAAACAGGTCCGCGTGTGGGCAGCTTCGACGGCGGCTATGGCGCGGGGTTGCTCGCGCGCATCGTCGGTCAGAAGAAAGCGCGTGAGATCTGGTTTCTGTGCGAGCAATACGACGCGCAACAGGCCCTGGACATGGGGCTCGTCAACAAGGTCGTGGCGCTCGCCGACCTGGAAAAAGAAACGGTGGCGTGGTGCCGCAAGATGCTCGAGCTCAGCCCACTGTCGCTGCGTCTGCTGAAGGCCGGCCTCAACGCGGTGGACGACGGTTTGGCCGGCATCCAGCAGCTCTCGGGTGACGCAACGCTGCTGTACTACATGAGCGAAGAGGCGCAGGAAGGTCGGGACGCTTACGTGCAGAAGCGAAAGCCCGACTTCTCGAAATTCCCTAAGCGACCATGATCGCTACGGCTGCGGCGCTGACGCCCGCAAGGGTGTGGTGGTCGGCGGTGCGGCCTGCCACTCTGGCCGCTTCGGTCGCGCCCGTGCTCGCCGGCACTGCGATCGCGGTCCACGAGGGCGGGCCGAGGCTAGGCGCGGGACTCCTTGCGGTCGTGGTCGGGGTCGCGATGCAGATCGGAGTGAATTTCGCCAACGACTATTCGGACTTCGCGCGGGGCGCTGACTCACCGCGCCGCATCGGGCCGATAAGGGCCGCGTCGTCAGGCGTGGTCAGGCCAGACCACGTGAGGTTGGCGGCGATCGCAGCGTTTGGCGTCGCCGCGGTCGCGGGCTTGATCCTGAGCCTCAGCACGGACTGGAGGCTGCTGGTCGCGGGTGCGGCGTGCCTGCTGGCCGGATGGCTGTACACGGGAGGCCCCCGGCCCTACGGCTATCTCGGCCTGGGCGAGGTCTTCGTCTTCCTCTTCTTCGGCCTGGTCGCCACCGTCGGAACGGTTTACGTCGAGACGCTGCGCATCACGCCGCTCGCCATCCTGATCGGAAGCGCGATGGGATGCATCGCGACCGCGATCCTTGTTCTCAACAACCTTCGCGACATCGACACCGATGCGGCAGCGGGCAAGAGGACGCTGGCCACGCGAATCGGCCGGCCGCGGACTCGCGTCCTCCTCGTTGCGCTCATCTGTGTCGCGTTTGCGATCCCGCTCGTCGTGGTGTTTCTCAAGCTGGCGAGCGTCACCGTGCTGCTCGTCGTACTCGCCCTACCGATCGCGGTGGTGCCGGCGCGCATCGCTTACGCCACTGTTGCCGGACCACCGCTGGTGCGCGCCTTGAAACGCATGGCGATCGCCGAGCTTGCTTTCGCGCTGCTGTTCGCGGTTGGCCTGCTGCTGTGACGAGCGCCTTCATCGTGGCGCGCAGGCCTGCGGACGTGGCGCGTGAGGTCGAGAGACAGCGCAAGTCGGGATGCACCAGGTTTGTCTTGCGGCCGTTTGACGATGGCGCGATGCTCGACCAGGAGCGCCTCGGGGCAGCTCGGTACGCCGCAGGTCTTCAGGCGGAGGTCGAGCTCGAGGGCCATTCGTCGCCGGCCGCAAAATCGGTCGAGGGCTCTGGCGTGGGGGCGACCCACGTCGCAGCCGTGAGGTGACCGGCGAGGACGCGGGCAAATGCTTCGGGCCTTTCCTGATGCACGGTGTGACCGGCCCTGGGTACGACTTCGATCTGTCCGTTGGGCACCGTCGCCGCGAGGCGACGGGCCGAGCTGACGTAGCCGTGATCGAGCTGCCCGGCGACGAATGTGCATGGAAATGTGACATGGGCGAGCTCGTCCCACAAGGGCTCCATGCTCCCGGCCCCCATGCCGCGCAGCGAGCAAGCAAGTCCGGCGACGTGGTTGGTCATCCTCTCCGCCCGCACCTGGGCAACGAAGGCAGGACCTCGGCGCTCCAGGCCGGCGAACAGCGGCAGGCCGCTCCAGTACTTGACGAACCATTCGAAGCCGTCGTTCTCGATGCGATGTGCCAGAGCATCGTCCCCGAGCCGGCGTCCCGCGCGCGCTTCCTCCTCGAGGCCCGCATGCGCGCCAATGGTCAGGAGCGAGAGGATGCGTTGCGGCCGCCTAGCGGCGACATGCAGGGCGAGCCGCCCTCCCATGGAATAGCCCGCGAGATGAGTGCGTGTTATGCCGAGGTGGTCCCAGAGCATCTCGAGGTCGCGGGTGCATGCGTCCATGGTGCAGACCGCGCCCGGCTGCGTCCGCGTCTTACCGTGTCCGCGAAGGTCGGGCACTATCCACATCCAGCCTTGCGGCATCCGGGAAATGGTCTCGAGCCAGCTCCGCCCGTTCTGCGTGAACCCGTGGAGCAGCGTGACCGGCGTGCCTTCGCCGCTCACGAAGTAGCTCAATCGCACGTCGTCACCCTCGAGAATCACAATCACTCAATCGTATGGATGTAACGCAATCCTTCGCTGCCACGTTCGTCGACGAGCTGGCGGCTCAAGGCGTGGAGTGGGTGTGTGTCTCCCCGGGCTCGCGGTCCGCGCCCCTCGCCATGGCGTTCCAGCACCATCCCAAGACCAACGTCCTGATGCACATCGATGAGCGGTCGGGATCGTTTTTCGGAGTCGGCATGGCCAAGGCAACCGGCAAACCGGTAGTTCTTCTGTGCACCTCTGGAACTGCGGCCGCCGAGTTTCACGCAGCAGTGGTCGAAGCCTCCTACTCGCGCACGCCGCTCATAGTCCTTACCGCAGACCGTCCTCCCGAGCTGCAGGGCGCGGGGGCCAACCAGTCGATCGACCAGCAGAGGCTGTACGGCACTGCGGTCCGATGGTTTTTCGACCCCGGCGCTCCGGTGGAGCTGCCCAACGCGGCTCGCCTGTGGCGGCGGCTCGCGGCCCGGGCGGTTGCGGAAGCGGCGACGGGCCCAGTGCACCTGAACCTTCCATTTCGCGAGCCCCTGGTGCCCAAGCCGGGCCACGTGCCGGTCGCGATCGGCGTGGCAGGGCAGTCGGTGAGCCGCGGCCGGAAGCTGCCGACGTCAGCGCAGGTGGCCGCGCTGGCTTCTGCTCTTCAGCGCGCGCAGCGCCCGCTGGTCGTGGCCGGGGAGATGCGTGAGGGCGAGCGGCTGGCGCCGGCACTCAACCGTCTCGGCCTTCCGGTCCTGGCCGAGCCGACCTCTCAGTTGAGGCGCCCCGAGACCGGAGCGTCGATCGAGTCATATGAGGCGCTCCTGAGAGCCGGTTGGTCGCTGCAGCACGGGCCGGACCTGGTCATCCGGCTGGGAGCCATGCCGACGTCTCCGGCCTTGAACAAGTGGCTGGCTGCGGCGTCGGCGCCGACATTCCTCATCGACCCGGACCACGCCTGGCGCGACCAGGACCAGGTCGCCACCAACGTCGTCGGGTGTGAACCGCAGCCGCTGCTCGAGGCGCTGCCACCTCTCGAGCGAGTTGCGTGGCGAGACCAGTGGGTGGCTGCCGGCAAGCGCGCCACGGCAGCGATCGCGGCGACGTTGGTTTCGACGCCGATGCACGAGGGCCATGTGGTGCGCGCGTTGAGTGCTCGCCTTCCGGACCCGGCGCAGGTCTTCGTCGGTTCGAGCATGCCGATCCGCGCGGTCGAGGCTTTCTGGCCGCAGGCGAGGCCGCAGCAGCGGCTCTATGGCAATCGAGGCGCGAGCGGCATCGATGGGCTGGTGTCGACGGGACTGGGGATGGCTGCCGGTCGGGTGAATCTTCCGACAGTCCTGCTGCTTGGAGACCTGTCGCTGTATCACGACATGAATGGGTTGTGGGCGCTGCGCCGGCACGGCATTCGGGCCACGCTGATCGTGTGCGACAACAACGGCGGGGGAGTGTTCAACTTCCTGCCGCAAGCTGAGCACCAGGACGTTTTCGAGGAGCTCTTCGCCACCCCGCTGGGCCTGGACTTTGCGCAGGTGGCGCGCCTCTATGGACTCGTGTACAGCCCGGTGACCGACCGCTCCGGTCTCGAGCCGGCGATCACGGACGCGCTCGCGGCGCCTACTCCGACGATGGTGGTCGTGAAGTTCAAGCGCGAGGACAGTGTCAATGGGCATCGGTTGTGCTGGGAGGCGGCGGCTTCAGCTCTGAAAGGTTGAGCCCGACCAACTCGGCCGAAATGGCTCTATCCCCGCAGCCGATTCGACCATCTCTACCGAAATGGTTGAATCCGCCGAGTTCAGTCCGCCACGAGAAAATCGCGCACGATTCGGTTGAACTCTTCCGGGTGTTCGAGGTTCGGCAAATGTGCAGCGTCGTGGATAACAGCCTTGCGAGCATGCGGGATCGATTCCACAAGGAGATCCGCGTTCTCCAACACGTTCGGCAAGTCCTTGTCTCCGACCACTACCAGGGTTGACGCGGAGATCTCGCCGAGCCGCGTTGCGGCGGGCGGATCGGACCACCTGGACGGGGCTTTCTCGAAATCGGAGCTGAGCAGGCGATTGTTCATGTCCAGGAAGAGCGAGCGCAGAGGTTCCGCAACGTAACCTCGCGGCCGGTAGGGTCCGTCGAGCGTCAGGTACATGAGGGCTTCCTTGAGCGCGTCCAGGTCGCCCGCCTTTCGCGCGGCAGCTTCCTCGGCGTACAGATGACGGTGCTCCGGCCGGCCGGAGCGCCCGTGGACGGCAGTCCCGACCAGTACCAACTTCGAAATCCTTTCGGGATGCTCGAGCGCGAAATCGATGGCGAGCGCGCCGCCCATCGAGCACCCGACCAGGTGTGCCGGTTTCAGAGCCAGCTCATCAATGATCGCGAGGAGATCTTCGACCGGCGACCATGAGACCGGCGGCAGCTCCGATTGACCAAAGCCGCGCTGGTCAAGGCGGATGACGTCGAACTCCTTTGCTAATGCGGTGGCCTGCGGCTCCCACATCCGAAGGTCGGCGATGCCGGCGTGCAGAAAGATCACTGGAAGTCCGGCGCCTGCGCGCTCGTAATGGATTCGCGCGCCATTGATGGTCACGTGCATCAAACGAGCGCCGTCAGCAGCGCCTTGAACTTCAACTCCGTTTCCTCCAGCTCACGCGCGGGATCCGAGTCGGGCATCACTCCAACTCCCGCGTAGAGGCGCGCGCCGTCCTCCCAGAGCAACCCGCAGCGCAGCGCTACCGCAAACTCACCGTCGCCGTGCGCGTCGATCCAACCGACTGCGCCTGCATACCAGCCACGCTCCAATCCTTCGAGCTCGTCGATCAATTCGTCGGCCGCTTCTCGTGGCCAGCCGCCGACGGCCGGCGTGGGGTGGAGGGCGGCCGCCAGCTCGAGCGCGTCGGCCGGGGGATGCGTCAGCTCCGCGGTCACAGACGTGGCGAGATGCTGGATGTTCGTGAAGCGAACGACTTCAGGCTCTCGAGCGGAGACCGAACGCGCGAACGGTCGCATCGCCTCAACGACGAATTCCGAGACGACGCGATGCTCGAGAGCGTCCTTGGCGCTGTCCTCGAGCTGACGTGCCAGTCGCTCGTCCTCGGCGTCGGTCGCGCCTCGTGCGACGGATCCGGCCATAGGCTGCGAGAAAGCCCTGTCGCCCGAGCGCCGAACGAGAAGCTCCGGTGATGCTCCGGCGAAGGCGGTTCCGTCGGCGCCCGTGATGAGGTACGTGAAGCACGACGGGTATGCCGCGCGAAGAGAGCGGGCGACCATCGCGGCGGAGACAACGCCATCGCCGCGTGCAAGCACCTCTCGCGCGAGCACCACCTTCTCCGCATCGCCGGCGCGAAGGCGAGCCGCGGCGCTTCCGACCGCAGCGGTCCACGCAACAGTGTTGCGGACGGGCGTCACCTCGAGCCTTCGCGCCGCCGGCGCGCGGACGCCGGTCGTGGTCAGCTCGAGCAGAGACTCGGCCTCGGCGGTCATGGCGGTGGCGTGGGTGCGGCCCCGCACTCGCGTGACCGCGAGCTCGGGCACACGTAGAAGTAGAGAGGGAAAGCCTGACCAGGGCCCGCCGGGCACGCGATCCGGCCGGTAGGCAAACCCGCCGACCGCGATTGGTCCGGCGAGCGATTCGCAAAGTCTTCGCCACAGGCGCGATGCGGCGAGCAGCTTGTCGTTTCCAGCTTCGAAGTCGACGACCTCGCCGTTCGCATCCTCCAGCGCGACACCGCCTTTCGCGGCCACGATGTCAAATGCTTTGCCGAGGGCGGCGATGCTGACCGCGTCCGGCATCGGTCGCTCGATGAGCAAGACCTCGTGCCCGTTGTCCCGCGCCGCGCTGACCAGGTCGATTAGGTCCGGGGTGCGATCAAGCTCCCATGTGCGGACCGAGGTTGCCGTTTTCACAGGTGTACCGACCTCGCGTTCCGCCGCATATTTCGCGGCATCGGCGGTCGGAGCCAAGGAGAGGGTGGCGCAAGGAGGAGCGCATCCGTGGATGCGTGACTCCGCAGCGCCGGGTCCCTCGACGTAGGCTTCAGCGCCGCAGGCGCCCGGCCGACTAGGCCGCGAAGATGCAAGGAACGTCGGGGGCGGGACACCTAACGCTTCTCGATGTGCTCTCTCGCCGCGCGGAGGAGAGTGCGCTGGAAGTGATGTCGGACCAGAGTGCCGCTCGCTTCGAGCAGCTCGTTGAACGTTTCCAGCAGGCGGCGCTCGGCCGCTTCAGTGGCGCCGCCCTCGGACTGAATGCGTTCGCGCACGTGGCGGTCGAACAGGTCCACTGCCTGTCGAGCGGTCCGGTCGACAGCTGCCGCGTGGTCCTTGCCGAGCTCCAGCAGCGCGCCCAGCGGCACACCTGCCGCGATCAACTTCATTCCGGCGGCGATCGCTTGCAGGTCATCGGCCGGATAGAGCGGCTCATCGCCGCCTTCCACCGGGACCAGCAGGCCCGCCTGCTCCAGGCTCTTGAGCAATGGTTCGGCGACCCCGCTGCGCTCGGCCAGCTCGCCCAGGGTCAGAGATTGAGGCGCCGTAGGTCGCGTGACCGCCGCGACCAGGGCCTCATCCGACGCCTCGAGCTCGCCGGTCAGGAAGCGCTGGATCACCGTCAGCGTGAATCCCTGCTGCTGCAGCTCTTTGATCCTGCGCAGCCGCCCCAGGTGGCCCTCTCCGTACCAGGTCACGCGGCCTTCGCGGCGAGGCGCGTCGAGCAAGCCCTTGCCCTGGTAGAAGCGGATGGTGTCGACGGCGACCCCCGCCGACCGAGCCAACTGTTCGATGCGGTACTCCATG
>DATGVE010000135.1:0-32035 GCA_035300725.1 Candidatus Eiseniibacteriota bacterium
GAAAATTCGCTCTCCAGCCCATCCATTCCGGCACGAAGACTCCTGAGGTCGTCGTTCTCTGGGTCTAGATCACGAGCCTGATACTTGCGAATCGCTCCGACCAGTTCCTCGAGGGGTGTTCCCCCCTCCCCCAACATGAGACCAGCGTACCAAACATCTGTTTGGAGGTCAAGAGTTTACAGGGTAAATTTGATCTCAAAACCCATAATTTCTGCCGACCCCCACCCGCACCACCCAGCCGCCCCCGACTCCCTTTTCCTAGCTCGTCCCGGCCGCGGAACTACTCGTAGCGAAGGGCCCGTACAGGGTCCTGGCGGGCCGCCCGCAGCGCCAGCAGCAACCCACTCACCGTGCTCAGCACGATGGCCAGAAGCAACGCGATGCCCACCACCCCGAAGTCGGTACGGAACACGTCGAAGCCGACGTTCGTCACCGACTGCGTCACCCGGTCGACCGCCACATTGCCCAACCTGGCCAGTCCCACCGCAACCAGAATTCCCACCAGGCCTCCCGCGAGGCCGATGACCGCGGCCTCAGCGACGAAGATCAGCATCACGTCGCGCGCGCGCGCGCCCAGCGCTTTCAAGACGCCGATCTCCTTGGTCCGTTCAAGCACCGCCGTGTACATCGTGTTGGCGATGCCGAGGCAGGCCAGCAGCAGCGCGACCAGCGCAAGCCCGAGCAGCGCGACGCGCATCTTACCCAGCAGGTCCTCGAAGCTGCGGAACTGATCGCCGAACGTCTGCGCCTGGAACCCGAGCGCCTCGACACGCTGTCGCAATCCCTCGACGGCAAGACCCGAGTCGGCCAGCAGCGTGATGGTCGAATACTGCCCCGTCTTCCACTTGTTCGTCTGAGCGAGCTGGGTCCAGTAATCGCGCACCGTCGCGTAAGGCGCCAGGCCGCCGGGAGCGCCGGCGGGCATCGCGTTGCTCGAGACGATGCCGACGACGTTGAGCTTCAGGTCGAGCGGCTGCGTAACCGGATTCCGCGCGACACCGAGGACCTGCAGCGATCCATATGTGGCGCTGTAGATGACCTGCGAGCCGATCGCGCCGCGTGCGGAGAGGAAGCCGAGCGTGGTCGCCTCGCTGTCACTTAGCAGCACCTCCTTTGCGGCATCCGAGCTCGGCATGCGGCCTGCGCTGAGCGTGGGCAGCAAGCTGGACGAACGCAGCGGAGGAAGCGAGACCAGAGCACCCGACGGCGGAGTCGCGAGCTTGTCAGCCGCGGGCGCCCCAGGCGGCACCACCGTCGCCTTGCTGAACGTTCCACTCATCGCGATCTGGCCCCAGGAGGCTCGAACGTGAGGCTGCGCGGCGAGCGTGGCCAGCGTTCCACTGTCGAAGGCGGCCGTCCGCGCATCGGGTGGCGGATAAACAGCGACCTGATGCACCTGGCTCGTGACGAGCGCCGGAGAGTTGAGCGCGCCCTGCAGGCCACCCGCGAGCGCGACGATCAAGCTCATCGCGGCGATGCCGATGGCGACACCGGTCGTCGTCAGCGACGTGCGGAGCGGTCGCCGGCCCGCGCTGCCCAACCCCATCTTCAGCGTGTCGCGCCAGTGCAGTCGGGCCGCGGGATCCACCGGCTCCTGCTTGCGCACAGTCGGATTGCCAGGTTCGATCTCGATCGCCCTGCCGTCGATCATCCTCACCACACGGCGCGCCCGTCGCGCCACCTCCGGGTCGTGGGTCACGAGGACTACGGTGGCGCCGCGGCGATTCAGGTCTTCCAGCAGGTTCAGCACACCCTCCCCGGCCGCCGAGTCCAGGCTCCCGGTGGGCTCGTCGGCCAGGATCAGTCCCGGCCGGTTGGCAAGCGCTCGCGCGACGGCCACCTTTTGCTGCTCACCACCCGACAGGAGGCGCGCGCGAGTGCGAGCGCGATGCTCCAGCCCGACCAGCGCGAGCAGATGGCGCGCCCGCCGTCGGCGGTCTTCCCGCTCGACCCCGGCCAGCGTCAGCGGCAACGCGACGTTGTCCTCGACCGTCATCGACGGGATCAAGTTGAAGGCCTGGAAGATGGTGCTCACACGCTGCAGGCGGTAGTCGGCGAGGTCGCGCTCCGAGAGCTCGCCGAGCGGGAGCCCGGCGCCGTAAACGTGTCCGGACGTGGGCCGGTCGAGGCCGCCCATCAGCGAGAGCAAGGTGGTCTTGCCGCAGCCCGACGGACCGACAACGGACACGAACTCGCACGGCCCGATCTCCAACGAAACGTTCCTGAGCGCGGTCACGTGCATCTCGTCGTTGCCGCCGAACTCGCGCGAAACCGAATCCAGGCGCAGGCCGACCGCCTGGCCCAGAAGGTCCTTGAAATCGTCTTTCTCATAGGCCGGCGCGGCCACCAGCACCCCTCGGCTCACCTCGGGTTCCGGCTCGGGCACCACAGTGACCGACACGGTAGGTTCCGCCTCGGCGACCAGGGTGACCGAAACAGAGGGTTCCGGCTCCGGCACCACGGTGACCGCAACCGTGTCAGCCTCAGCGCCAACGGCCGCTGACGCCTCGGCGCCCGTCCCGTTCGTGGCGGGCGAGGCGGCGGCAGCCTCGGTTTCGCGGCGACGGCGCCGGCGGCGGCGCTTTTTGGCGCTGCCGGGCTCTCCAGAATCCTCGACAAGCGTCGCCATCGGCCTGAGTCTAAGTGGTCAGTTAATGCCTAGCGCGCTTCTTGGACGACTTGATCTTCGAGCCACTTCAAGTAGGCGGGCGATCCGCCCTCGACGGCGATCTGCAGGATCTCGGGCAGCTCGTAGTCGTGGTGGCTCCGGACGTACTCCTGGCAGGCGGCAGCCCTCGACTCGACGGTCTTCACTAGCAGCAGGGCTTCGTGCTCGCGCTTCAGCTGGCCTTGCCAGTAATAGAAGGAGTGCACGGTCGGAATGACCGAGCAGCACGCGGCGAGGTGTTCGACCACCAGCGCCTCGCCCAGGCGCTCAGCGTCGTTGCGGCCACCGGTCGTGACAAGAATCAACACCGCGCGCTCAGCCATCAGGTGGACTGTACCGGCCGAACGGGCCGCAGCTCGAGGCAGGCGACGACAAGTCGCCGGTCCGGACGCCGAGACGAAGGAAGGGGTGGCGCGAGGAGGAGCGCATCCATTGACGCGTGACGACGAAGCGACGGGCCCCCTGACGCACGTATCGGCGTCCTGAGCCTCGAGATGCGGTCCGGGCGGTCGGGACAGGCCACCAAAGCTAATTCTCGGCTTTTCGCGGCCGGTCCAACCAGACCGTCGCCGCCAGCAGCGCAATGGCGCCCAGCAGCAGGCCGCCGATCACGTCGGACTCCCAGTGCACGTCCAGGTAAATTCGGTCGAACGCCTCGACAAGGATGATCAAGGTCGCGACGGGGATCGCGAGCAACCGGATTGTGGGCGACGTCGAGAGGCGCCTGATGACGAATGCGAGCAGTCCATATGCAACCACTGCTCGGACAATGTGCCCGCTCGGAAAGCTGTTGCGTATTGAGGAGCCCTCCAGCAAGTTGGTCAGGCTCGGGCCGTCGGTGTGCGAAAGGGAACGTGGCGGCCCCGGGTGAAACAGCAAGGACTTGTAGAGAACCTCCAGCCCGATGGCGCCAAAGAAGGCGCCGACGACCAGCGCATCCGCACCGAAGCCTCCGCGCCACAGGTAGACGAACAGCGCGACCATCAGCACTGTCGTGAGCTCCATACCGCCCAGCTCGGCGATCAGCTGGAACAGCCTGTGCAACGGCTCCTGCCAGATGTCACGCATCGCCAGCGCGACCTGGTGATCGGGCGTGGTGAAGATTCCCGCGGCAATCGCCACCGTCATCGCGACGAATGACACCGAGAGGGCGACGATCGCCACCAACCGTTGGGTTAGAGGCACGGGCGGTGACCTCGGCGAGAGATTCGGTGTCCAGGCGGCCCAGATGCTAGACGCGGCCGAGCATCGGAGCGAGCGCATCCGTGGATGCGTGAGCGAGAAGCGGAGGCCGCAACAACGCAGATGGGCTGCATGGGCGCCGAAGATCCGTCGAGGGCCTCCGCCCGCGCCTCTAGTGCTGGCAACGGCGACAGAAAACGGTGCTGCGTCCAGCGATTCGAATCATCGCAAGCGGCCGTCCACACGTGAAGCACGGCTCGCCGGCACGTCCGTAGACCATCAGCTTTTCCTGCTGGCCGCCGATCTCGCCCCATGCATCGCGATAGGTGTCGACAGAGCTGCCGCGATTGGCGATCGCGGTCTGGAGTGAGTGGCGCAGCGATTCATGCAGCCGCTGCGCGGACTTGCGGCTGATGCCGCCGGCCATGCGATCAGGGCGCAGCCGCGCGCGATGAAGCGATTCGTCCGCGTAGATGTTGCCGACGCCGGCAATCGTCGCCTGGTCGAGGAGGATCGCCTTCAGCGAAGTCCGCCGTTTGCGAAACCTGCGGTACAGCTCTTCCGAAACGAAGTCCGGGTCGATCGGTTCGGGACCCAGAAGCGGCATCTTCTTCGACGCGAGCAGCGCTTTTTCCGTGCCCAACAGCAGCCGGCCGAAACGCCGAACGTCCCGATAGCGCAAGTGCCGGCCATCGTCCAGCGTGAAGACGGCGTGCGTGTGCGTCTCCAGCGGTGCATCCGCGCCGACAAGCCGCAGCTGCCCAGTCATGCCCAGGTGAACGACCAGCAGCACGTCGCTCTCCAGCTCGATGAGGATGTACTTTCCGCGCCGTCTCACATTGCCGATCCGCATGCCGGCAACCGCCTCGATGAACTGTTCCGGCTCCGGATGCCGAACGATGCGTGGGAACCTCAGCTCGCAGCTCACGATGGTGCGGCCGGCAAGGTGAGGCCGCAGGTCGGCGACGATTGTTTCTACTTCTGGTAGTTCAGGCACGCACCACCGCGAGCTTGTTCATGTCCGCCCAGTTCGGCCCGAACTTCGTCTCGACCTCGATTCCGGTCTCGAGCTCGTACGCGCCCGTCATGATCCGCGGCACCTTCTCCGCGAACTGATCCACCTCTGAGCGCGGCACCTCGAAGAGCAGCTCGTCGTGCACCTGCAGCAACATCCGGCCCTCGATGTGGTCTGCCTCGATCTCGCGCTGCAGCCGAACCATCGCGATCTTGATGATGTCCGCGGCGAGCGACTGCATCGGAAAGTTGATCGCCATCCTCTCGGCCGCGCTGCGCAGCTGAAAGTTCGGCGACCGCAGGTCGGGGATGGCGCGGCGCCGGCCGGTCGCGCTCACGACGAAACCCTCCTCGCGCGCCTTGCGCCGCACCTCGTCGAGGTACTCCTTCAGCCCCGCGTAAGTGGCCCAGTACTCCTTGAGGAACTCGCGCGCCACGTCTCCCCTGATGCCGAGCTGCTGCGAAAGGCCGTACTCGCCCTGGCCGTAGATGGAGCCGAAGTTCGCCACCTTGGCGAGTCTTCGCTGGTTCGGGTCGACCGACTCGATTGGAATCTTGAAAACCGCGGCTGCCGTCGCGGTGTGGATGTCCTGACCCGCGGCAAACGCGCCGAGCAGCTTCGGGTCCCCACTGAGATGCGCGGCGATGCGCAGCTCGATCTGCGAGTAGTCGGCGGAAACCATCACGTGGTCCGGCCGCCCGGCTTTGAACGCGCGGCGTATGCGCTGGCCGAGCTCGCTCCGGATGGGGATGTTCATCAGGTTGGGGTTCGATGAAGAGAGGCGGCCCGTCGCTGTGCTCGCCTGGCCGAATGACGTGTGGACGCGTCCGCTCAGCGGATCGACCAGCTGCGGCAGCGCGTCGATATACGTCGACTTGAGCTTGGACAGCTGCCGGTGCTCGAGGATCAGGCCGACTATCGGGTGCTTTTCGCGCAGGGCCTCGAGCGTGTCGGCGTCGGTCGAGTACCCGGTCTTCGTCCGCTTGCCGACAGGCAGCCGCAAATCCTCGAACAGCACCTTCGCGAGCTGCTGCGGAGCGTTGAGGTTGAACTTCTGGCCCGCGACCTGCTCGACCTCGGATTCGATCGCCGCCATCTGCGCGCCCAGCTCGTCCTGCATCTCCTTCAGGTAAGGCACGTCGATCGCGACGCCCTCCGACTCCATGTCCGCGAGCACGCCGGCCAGCGGCAGCTCGATCTCGTGGAACAGGTAATCGACGCCGAGGTTGCGCATCTCGGCCTCCAGCCGCGGCCTCAGATTGAGGATGACCTCCGCGCGACGCGCCGCAAACTCCGCCGCCTCGCCCACCGCGACGTCGCTGGGCTTGCGCGCCGCCCGCCCTGAACCAAGCAGCTGTTCCGTACCCACCAGGGTGACGTCGAGGAACTCTCGGGCGAGGTCTTCGAGGCGCGGATCGCGCGCGCCAGCGCCCAGCAGGTACGCAGCAAGAAAAGTGCTGAACGCCCAGTCGCGCCTTCCGCCCCCGAGGGAGCGGAGCGCGAGCTCGGTGTCCTTCGCGTCATGGCCGGAGATCGGCCGGCCCGATAACGTGCTGGCGACCGCGTCCATCGCGTCCGGCTTCGCAACATAGAAGGTGTCACTGCCGGTCGAGACACCGAGTCCGAGGATGCGCGCCGAGCGGCCGGCGCCTTCGTTGAAAGCAAACACCGCGACATCGGCCGGTCCGTCGAGGATGCTCGCGGCCTCGACGGGATCCTCGACCACCTTCAGTCCCGCGGGCTCGGGTGCGGATTCGAAAGTGAGGCTCGGCTGGACCGGCACCTGGTCCGGTGGCGGGAAGCGGCTCAGGAGCTGCCGGAACTCCATGCGGTCGAAGACGAGCCGCACCGTGTCGTAGTCGTATCGCGTCCACCGGGCTTTCTCGAGGTCGAGCTCCATGGGAACGTCGCGCACTATCGTGACCATGCGTTTCCCCAGCCGCACCTGCTCCGCGTTGGCTTTGAGCGAGGTTTTCAGCCGTCCGTCCGGCAGCTCGTCGACGCGCTCGAGCAGCGCCTCGATGGTGCCGAAGTCCTGCACCAGTTTGGCCGCCGTCTTGTCGCCAACTCCGGGAACCCCTGGAATGTTGTCTGACGTGTCTCCGCGCAGCGCCTTGAAATCCACCAGCTGCGCCGGCTCGAATCCATAACGCTGGCGCACCTGGTCCGGCCCGTATACGAACGTGTCCGTGATGCCGCGCCTGGGCACGAGCGCCTCGACCGATTCCGTGACCAGCTGCAGGCAGTCGAGATCGCCCGACACGATGGTGACCGCGTGTCCTCTCTCCTCCGCGAGCCGCGAAAGTGTGCCGATCAGGTCATCGGCCTCGAAGCCTTCGATGCCGTAGATCGGAATCGAAAACGCCTGCAGCAGCTCGCGCACCTTCTCGATCTGGGGCCGCAGGTCGTCAGGCATCGCGCGCCTTCCTGCCTTGTACTCCTTGTATTCCTTCGAGCGAAACGTCGGCGCGCCTACGTCGAACGCCCCGATTGCGTACTCAGGCCGCGAGGCCAGGACGATCGCCAGCATCGACGTGAACCCGTAGACGGCGTTCGTCACCTGGCCGTCGGACGTGCTCATCGGCGGCAGAGCGAAAAACGCTCGGTAGATGAGGCTGTGGGCGTCGATCAGAACCACCCGCCCCCGCTTCCCCTTCGCCACGTTTGAAGTCTACGGAGGGTCCAGTTAGCGGGTGGACTTGGCGGGCGCTAGTAGTAATGTGATCTCGGATGAAAAACCTCATCGAGGTCTCGGTCGACAGTATCCGGATTCATATGCCGACGGCCCAGCATCTGGTGATCCTCAAAGAGAAGGAGGCCGACCGCTACCTGCCGATCTGGATCGGCTCGTTCGAGGCCCAGGCGATCGCGACCAAGATCTCGGGCAACCCACTCGGGCGCCCTCTCACCCACGACCTGATGGCCACCGCGTTCGGGGACCTTGGCATCAGCGTGAAGCGCATCGTCGTCACGCGACTCGCCGACCAGGTGTTCTACGCCCGGCTCTATGTCAAGCAGAACGGACGCGACCTCGACTTTGACGCCCGACCGTCCGACGCCATCGCGCTGGCCGTCCGCGTCGAATGTCCGATCTTCGTCGCCACCGAGGTGATGGAGACCGCCGGCATCATCCCCGAAGCGGACGAAGACGCCGGAGACAAGGACAAGACCGAGACGGTGGTCGACGAGGAGCGCCTCGCCGTCTTCCGCGATTTCGTGAACAGCCTCGACCTTCCCGAGCTCCCCGACGAGCCGGGCGCCAAGGACGAACCCGGGGCGCAGGACAAACCCGGCGGCCGTCCCGGCCGAGGCTGAGGAGCTGACGCTCAACAGCGAGGCCGAGCTAGGTCTCCGCCTTTTCGTCGCCCTCGTCCTCGGTCTGATCCTCGGGACCGAAAGAGAGATTCGAGGTCACCCGGCCGGGATCAAGACGATGGGGCTGATCGCGATCGGAGCGTGCATGTTCACGGCGATGGGACTGCTTCCGGTCTTTGGCAAGAATGTGGACCCGACTCGCATCGCCGCCCAGATCGTCACCGGAGTCGGCTTCCTCGGCGCGGGCGCGATTCTACGGACGGGTGACGACGTGCACGGGCTGACCACCGCCGCCTCGATCTGGGTCGCCGCGTCGGTGGGTATGGCGGTCGGATTCGGCTACTACGTCATCGCTGTGTTCACAACGGTTCTTGTCGTCGCGATGCTCATTGCGCTCAGGCCGATCGAGCAGCGGTTCATCCGTAGCCGTTGGAACCGTCGCAAGGACGATCCTCCCATCATTGACCGACGCGAACATTGAGCAAGCAATCCGTCGCGATCGTCACGGACTCGACCGCCGACCTTCCGCCACAGCTCGCCGCCTCGCGCTCGATCACGGTGGTCCCCTTGACGCTCAACTTCGACGGCAAGGCGCTTCTCGACGGCGTGGACATCCGGCCCGACGAGTTCTATCGCCGGCTGCCCTCTGTTGCCACACACCCGACGACGTCGCAACCTTCAGCCGGACGGTTCGCGGAGGCTTACTCCGCGCTGCTCGCCGATCACGACGCGGTCGTGTCCATTCACATCTCGGAAAAGTTGAGCGGCACGTTCGAGTCAGCTCGCCAGGGCGCAGCCATGACTGATGCAGAACGCGTTCGAGTGGTCGATTCGGAGAATGTGTCGATGTCGCTCGGCTTGCTTGCCCTGACGGCGTCGTCGCTGGCGGCGAGCGGCGCGGATGCGGAGACCATCGAAGCCAAGATGCTCGACATGCGACAGCTGGTCCAGACGTATTTCTCTGTGGCCACGCTCGAGTTCCTGCGGCGCGGGGGACGGATCGGGCGGGCCAGCGCGTTTCTCGGCTCGGTGCTGCAGGTCAAGCCCGTTCTGTGTATCCGCGACGGCCTCGTCACTCCGCTGGAGCGGGTGCGTACCTTCGAGCGGGCGCGGAACCGGATCGTCGAGCTGACGCGCGAGGTCGACCGCGGCCACGGTGTTTGCGTGATCGTCGGCCATGCCGATGCTGAGGCGGACGCCGACCGAATCGGCCGCGAGCTCGAGCCTATCGCCGAGACGCTGATGATCCAACCCCTGGGCCCAGTCGTCGGAGCACACGCCGGTCCTGGCGTGGTGGGTGTCGGCTGCTACCCGGCGGAGCTGTTCAGACTTGGCATCAAGCCAGCGTCCAGCGCACGGTTTCGGGCGTAACGGACTTAGCAATTCGGTCGTCGACCGCCAGCGCCTGCAGATGCGCCAGGCCTTCTTGGAGAGCTAGCCGCTTCTCGTAGAAGTGCTCGCGAGGACCCCACAGCTCCAGGGCAACTTCCCAACCGGTCTCTTTTCCCCGGCCGACGATCTCGACGATCTGGTCGAGCCTGCGCCGGTGATGCGCTTCCAGGACTTTGACGCGAGCCGGGGCGTCCTTATAAGGGCGTCCATGCGCCGGAAGGATCAGCTCCGGCTCGTAAGCGGCCAGGCGTCGAAGGCCGTCCAGGTACTCGTGAAGGGGATCCGGCGTGCTCTGCGGATGCAGCCCGATGTTCGGCGAAAGGTCAGGCAGCATGGTGTCGCCGGCGAACAGCAGCTTCTCTTTCCGGTCGTACAGGCAGATGTGGCCCGGCGAATGCCCAGGCGTCCATTCGACTCGCACCTGGCGGCGACCTAGATGAAGCAGCTCCGCGCCGTCCAGCTGAACAGAAGGCTCGGCGGTTTTGACCACCTGGCTCAGCGCGCGCTGCGAGTTGCTGAGCTCCTCGGCGTCATCCGCCGGCACTCCATTGACAAGCAGGTAGGTGCGCACCTCGCTGACCAGGTGTTCGAGCTCGACGTATCGGGGGTGGACGAGCGGGACCTCGAGCCGGTGGATGTAGAGATCCGCCAGGCCGGGACCCGCGAAAATGCCCGCGGCGCCGTAGTGGTCGGGATGGATGTGAGTCACGACAAGATTGCGCAGGCGTTTGGCCCCGATGTAAGTGAGCGCCTGCTTGATGGTGTCGACGGACTCTTCAGAGTTCATGCCGCAATCGAGGAGGTCGGCCTCTCTTCCGTCGGCGAACAGGAACACGTTGACCAGACCGTCTTCGAAGGGAATCGGCAGCCGCAGCTCGAAGACCCCCTCGACCACCTCCGTCAGAGCGCCTTCGGTCAACATCTCACGCATTGTCGCGGACTACTATCTATCGAGTCACCACTGCCGGTTGCTCAGGAGGAGCGAATGTCTGAAGAGCAGATGTCACCAGGACAGATCATCGAAGCGCTGCCGAAGTACCTGATCCCTGAGAAGGCAGCCACCACGAAAGCGACCATCCAGTTCGACTTGTCTGGCGATGGCGGCGGCAAGTGGTGGATGAAGATTCACGATGGAGTGGCCGAGTCAGGAAAGGGCGACGCGCCCGAACCCGCCCAACTCACAATGCTCGCCGACGCGGGTGACTGGGTGAAGATCGCGACCGGCAAGCTCGACGGCACGGCCGCGTTCATGCAGGGCAAGCTCAAGATCAAGGGCGACATGGGACTGGCGATCAAGTACCAATCCCTTTTCAAGAGACCTACCTAGAGAGCACCTTCTCCCTAGATCGTGAACTTCCATGTCTTCAGGCGAGGGGACATCGAAGCCTCGAGGTCCAGGTAACAAGGGCTTCCCTGCGCAGTCACGCACCCGTTTCCCGACCCGGAGCGCAGCTCCAGGATCACGACGTGGAGCGGCGTCAGCGCGATCCGACGACCGTCAGGGAGCTGTGCTGCGTCAACCGCGTTGCCCCACTTGATCGTCTCGCCCAGCGACCCAACCCTGGCGGCGGAGGCCGCCGTTTGATTCGCCTGCCAGGCGGCCAGGCTCGCCGCGCCGCCGCGGTCGAACGTGTAAACGATCATGAAGGCGAACAGTCCGGCTGCCGAAGAGCACACAGGCCTGGCTGATGCTTGACCTGGGGCGGCCGAAGCTGCGGCGCATGGGACGTCTGTGATGTCAAACGTGACGTCCAGCTCCCGGGGGTCCGGGCTCTGGTAGCTCTGGGCCCGAATTCGGTACTGCCAGCTGGACGGGTAGCAGAACCCCCATCCGGCCTGGAGGTCCGAATAGCCGTGGTCCCCGTTTAGGCACTTGAGTTCGCTCCCGATCTGCGATACGCTCGGCACCGGTCGCGGGTTCGGGCCCGGCTGGCACCCGGCAAGCACGAACAAAGCGACGATGGTGGCAAGGGTTTTTAGGGGGGATGGCAACAGCGGGGGCGGCATCAGGCGATTAATTGTGCGCGACCGAGTACGCGCGTTCATCTAGGCGTTCTGTCTGACGAATCCAAACGTCGCCTGACCGGTAGGTCCACTTGGAAGGGGGGTTTGTCAATGGCTGTTCGGAAGAGACCCGACAGTGCTCCGGAGGAAAGGCTCGAGGCCGACAGGCGGCAGCTCGAGCTCCTGGCCGCTCAGTGCGGCGAAGAGGCCGGTCTGCACCGGCCGCTGAATGACGTCACGGGGGGCGTGATCACGGGGATTCCCGAGGATACCGACCTGGCTCAGGCCTTGTCGGACCGCGAGACCACCGACATCCTGGTGCACTTGCTCGACCAGAACCGGGAGCAGGTGGAGCGCGCGCTGCAGCGCCTGCGCGAAGGCGCGTACGGGATCTGCGAAAGCTGCGGCCGGCGCATCCCGGCCGAGAGGCTGCAGTTCCAGCCGGCGGCTACGCGTTGCGTCGAATGTCAGGGCCAATGGGATCGTCTCAACGGGCGCACCGCCTAGAACTTGTCCCAAGGCTGGGAAAGGGTTTGGGCCGAGAGGGAGCCACGCGGCTCCATCTCTTGTTTTCCCCGACAACTGTGCACGAATAGGGCTATCAACGACTCGGCAACGCCCCACGCGTGCACGAATGCGGAATCCCTAGCGCTTCAGCCGCCTCAAGACCCAGAACATGGCCGACTCGGTCGCGTTCCGCTCCGCGGTTGACGCCAGACCCGCCTCGGTCAGGCTGCCGAGCAGCACCCGCGCCAGCGGGAGCGCAGGCCGGCGCTCCAAAAGTCCGGCTCGCATCGCGGCCGCCAGCGCTGCGGCCAGCGGACGCAGATGATGCGCGGCATCCGCCTCGCGCCACTCCTCCCAGCCGAGCACGCTCGGCCCGTCCACGAGGACGATCTGCCGCATCTCAGGCTCGGCGCATGCGCGGAGATACTCGCTCACGCCTCTTTCGAGCCGAGCCCATGGGTTCTTGCCCCTCAACGCCGCCCGGCGAACGCGCTCGGCCAGCGACCGTTCGACGGCGTCGAACGCCGCTCGGAACAGGCCACGCTTGTCGCCGAAGTGGTGATACAGGGCGCCGGAGGTCACTCCCGCCTTGCGGACGATCTCCTCGGCGGGCGTCGCGTAGTAGCCGCTGGAGGCGAACAGGTCCCGGGCGGCACCGACCAGCGCCGCCTGTGTCACTTCGGACCGTTCCCGCTGGGTGCGCCGCCGGACCTTGCCTTGCACTAACATAGAGCGCCTACGTATGTTACGGCCTGGCGTTGAGGAGCTGAATGAGATCCTGGACCGTCAGGAGTTCACCCGCCGTTACCGGTTTCGCGTGACAGCCGCCGGCGACGGAACCTGCGAGCTGCTGGTCCCCTACCTTCCCGAAAACGACCGCCCGGGCGGAATCGTCAGCGGCCAGGTGTACATGCACGCCGCGGACGTCGCCTTCTGGTTTGCGGTCAAGACCCGCCTAGGGACGGATGACGAATACGTGACCAGCTCGATGACCACTGCGTTCCTAGGCGCTGCCCGCGGGCACGACTTCACATGCCACGCACGAATCATCAAGGCGGGCCGCCGGCTTGTCTACGGCGACGCCGAGTGCCGGGCGGGCGACAAAACGCTCACGCACCACACGCTCACGTACGTGAGCGTGGCCGGCTGAGAAAAGTCCCGGCCGCCAGCACGAGTCCGAGGATGACCATGACCAGGCCGATCCAGAACCACTTGATGTCGTTGGTCATGACACTCCCCGGGATGTAGCCGAGCCCCTGCCCGGCAAAGACCGCGCCGATCAGCGCGATCAGCAGGCCGACGACGCCGGCACCAATCCTCATCGGCCGGGGTTACCCCACCCCGCCGTAGACGACCGACTTCTCTTCGGTGTACTGGAGAAAGGCTTCGATCCCGTGCTCCTTGCCGAACCCTGATTGCTTGGTCCCACCGAAGGGCAGCTCGTCATGCGCGATCACCAGCGCGTTCACCCAGGTATAGCCGGCCTCCAGCTCCTGAACGGCCCGATACGCGGACGCCATGCTGCCGGTCCAGATCGAGGAGCCGAGCCCGAACAGCGTGTCGTTGGCGAGGCGGAGTGCTTCGTCGAGGTCCTTGACCTTGCGTACCGGCAGCGCGGGACCGAAGACCTCTTCCGTCCACATCCTGGCGCCGTCGGGGACGTTCTCGAGGATCGTCGGTTCGATGAACCATCCCTTCTCGTACTCGGCTCCCTTGGGCCGCCCGCCCCCGTAAACCACCTTCGCGCCGCGGTCGACGGCATCCTTGACCTGCGCCTCGACCTCCGCCCGCTGCGTCTGCGAGTGCATCGGTCCAATGCGGGTGTCCTTGTCGAGTCCGTTGCCCGGCTTGAGCTTCGAGGCGCGCGCGACCAACTTCTCCATCAGAGCGTCGTACACGCCTTCCTGCACAAAGAGCCGCTTGGTCGAGAGGCACTGCTGGCCGCAGTTGAAGAATCGCCCAACGCCGATCGCCCGCGCGGCGCCTTCGAGGTCGGCATCGTCGAGCACGATGCACGGGTCGCTGCCGCCAAGCTCCAGCGTGATTTTCTTCAGCTGCTCGGCTGCCTTGGCCATCACCCTCTTCCCTGTCGGGGTCGAGCCTGTGAGCGCGATCTTCCGGATGAGCGGATGCTCGACCATCGCCTCGCCGGTCGCCTGGCCGAGAACGACGTTGATGACACCTTCGGGCAGGCCGCCCTCGATCAGCGCCTCGATGCAGGCGAGCGTCGAAAGCGGTGTGCTGCTGGCCGGCTTGAGGACGACGGTGTTGCCGGCCGCGATCGCGGGCGCCACCTTGTTCGCCGCCAGGGTCAGAGGGAAGTTCCAGGGCACTATCGCGCCGCATACCCCGATCGGCTTGCGCACAACGAGGCCGTACGTCGTGAGGTCTGGCAGCCTGACGTGCTGGCCGTGGACCTTGTCGGCAAGGTCGGCGAACCATCCGATGTTCTCGCCGAATCGCTTGGCCTCGAGCCGCGACTCGAGTAACGTCTTGCCCTGTTCCTTGGTCAGCAGAACCGCGATCTCTTCGACTTTCCCGAGCATGTGATGGGCAGCCTTGTGCAGGATCTCCCGCCGCTGGTTGGCCGGAAGCTTGGACCACGTCGCGAACGTTTTCGCGGCGGCCTGCGCCGCCTTGTCGACGTCGGCTGGCCCGCCCGCCGGTACCACGTCGACGACTTCACCCGTGGCCGGATTGCGGACCTCGTAGGTCTTGCCCGATGCGGCCTTGGTCCTCTCGCCTTCGATGATCATCGTTGCCATTGGTACGGCACCCCTCTTGCTTGGATTTCTCGGATTGGGTTTCGTGTGAGTGCTTCAATTATCGGCGTCGGCGGTTACGGGAGTCGGATGCGGGCTGACACCGAGAGATTGAGCCCACAGGTGGCCCAGATGCTAGGAAGCGTCGAGCAACGCAGCGCATGCATCGTGTATGCCTAAGCGAGTAGCGCAGACGCTGACAACGCAGATGGGCCGCATGGGGGCCTCAAGATCCGGTGGCAGTCCCGGATCCGACTACCAAGGTTCGGGAGGGCAAACATGTCAGTCAGGCTCGAGAAGGAAGGCGGCGTCGGAATCATCGTGCTCGACCGGCCACCGGCCAACACTTACGACTACGCATTCCTGCGGGAATTGGCGGGAGCTATCGACGATGCGCGCATCGACCTGAGCATCAAGTCGGCCATCGTGGTCACTAGCGCTTCTGAGAAGTTCTTCTCGGCCGGCGCTGACGTCGGCGCGTTCGCGGCCGGCAGCCCGCGGTCTCGATTCATGACCGCACTCATGGCGCACGAAGCGTTTCGGAAGATGGAAAACACGCCGCTCGTGTTCATTGCCGCCATCGCTGGACACTGCCTGGGCGGCGGCTTCGAGCTCGCGCTGGCGTGCGACCTTCGCTTTGCCGCCGAAGGCAAATATCAGATCGGACTGCCTGAGGTGAACCTCGGGCTGTTTCCAGGATCTGGTGGGACACAGCGCCTGCCTCGGCTCGTGGGCCTGTCCAAAGGCCTCGACCTTATCGCCAACGCGACGACGATGGGCCCCGCAGAGGCTAAGGAGCTCGGACTCGTGGACAGGGTGTTTCCGGATGCGGCCGCTTGCCGTGCCGGCGCGATCGAGTACGCCGCCAAGCTCGCCGCCGGTCCCGGCGTCGCGATCGGCCACGCCAAGCTCGCGATCACCCAGGGCTACGGTGGCCCGCTCGACCTCGGGCTGGCGATCGAGCGCGAGGCGATCGGCCGTGTCTTCGTGTCGGACGACGCGGAGGAAGGCATCAAGGCGTTTCAAGAAAAACGTAAGCCGGAGTTCAAGAGCCGCTAAGCCCGCCTGCGGATCGAGGGCGGGCGTGATAGGCTCTCGCCCACGAATCAAAAAGGGAGGTGCGTTCGAATGGCTGAGCTTGCTATGACCGTTTCCCGGCCGTCGGCCGCCTCCGGAGCGCGCTTCTAAAGAAAGCGATCCTCCGCCGGGCGGACCGATATACCGCCCACTCGTTTTTGTCCGGAGGACATCGCATTGTCGATTTACTTCAACACTCAGCTCGCGATGCTGGGCTGGGATTCCTACTTCGACGAAAAATTCAAAGCGTTCGCCCAAGAAAATCAATCGGACGGAGGCATACCCGCGCGCGTGATCGCGGACTACGGCTCTGAATACATGGTGCACGACGGCTTTGCCACGAGCCGCGCCGCGGTCGGGCGCCACCTTCGCAACGACGGTTCCACGATGCCCGCGGTCGGTGACTGGGTCTCGGTGCTCAAGCGCGAGCCGGTCGACCTGATCCACGGCGTCGTCGAGCGGCGCACCGTCTTCTCGCGCAAGGCGGCCTCGGTCGAGACTCGCCAGCAAGTCCTCGCGGCCAACGTTGACGTCGCGTTCGTCGTGGCTGCCTCGACGGACGTCAACGCCCGGCGGATCGAGCGCTATCTCACCATCGCGTGGCAGAGCGGCGCGGTGCCGGTGGTCCTCCTCACCAAGGCGGACATCGCCGAGTCGCCACAAGAGCTTCGCGCCGAGCTCGAAGCCGTCTCCATGGGAACACCTGTTGTGGTGACCAGCGGGGTCACCGGTGACGGAATCGACGAGATCGTGCGCGAGCTCCAACCCGCGCGCACCGGCGTGCTGCTCGGACCATCCGGCGCCGGCAAATCGACGTTGATCAACCGGATCGTCGGCACAGACCTCATGCGCACGCGGGGAATCCACACCTCTGGCGAAGGGCGTCATATGACCAGCCACCGCCAGCTGGTTCAGCTGCCTCAGGGCGGGATGATCATCGACACGCCCGGCCTGCGCGAGGCACAGCTCTGGGAGGGAGAGGAGGGTCTGGGCAACATCTTCGAGGACATCGAGCTGCTGGCCCTTCAATGCAGGTTCACCGATTGCGCGCACGACACCGAGCCTGGATGCGCGATCAAAGCCGCGCTGGCGGATGGCAGCCTCGACGCCGGACGCTTCCGGAGCTACGTCAAGCTGCAGCACGAGCTGCGTTTCGTGGCCTCGAAAAGCGACGCCCGGCTCCGGATCGAGGAGCGCAAGAAGTGGAAGCAAATCGCCATGGGGGCGAAAGTGAGGATTCGACCCTAAAAAAGAAGGGCCGGGCTCGCGCGCCCGACCCATCTTTGGGAAGGAAGTGCGGCTACTTGACGGCGGCTGTCGCAGACCAGGTCATCCGATACCTCACTGACTTGGATTGACGTCCCGTTGGATCCAAAGGGACGGAATCCCCCCGCTTCGCAAACGCCCCGTTGGCGCCAACGAGGCGGAATTTGGACATCAGGATGACTTCGCGGTGTTAGAAGCTGATCGCCGGGCCGTCAGCCTTTTGTAAACGGCGGGGGCAGCTCAGGCCGGCTGAGTCCAGAAGCCGTCGGGATCGAATCGCCGGATCGCCGCCAGCTCCGACTCATCGGGCGCAGCAGTCTCTGAAACTTGCCTGGCCACTTTCAGTTGCCAACCGGTCGCCGAGCGGACATCGTCCACTGTGATTCCGGGATGGACTGACGCGAGGTAGGCCTCTCCTCCTTCCTCCGGAAAGCGCAGCACGCAAAGGGTCGTGATGATCGCCGCGGGCCCACCACCCAGCAGGCCGTTCCTCTTGCGCCAGCCAGGCGTCCCATCGCCGTGGCCCGGTGAGGTGACGAACGACACCTTCTCGACCAGGCGACGTCGCTCGTGGCTCATGAGCGTGACCCAGCGCCGGCTCAGGATCGCGATGTCGGCCCCTCCCCCACTCCCCGGCAGCTTCACCGTCGGCCGGCTCGGCTCGCCCACGTATGACGTGTTGAGGTTGCCGAATCGATCGACCTCCGCTCCGCCGATGAACCCGAGATCGACTTGCCCCTGGGCCATCAGCGCCATCACGTTCGACATCCGTGTCGCCCACAGCGCACCGGCGACATTCGGTGGATCGCCCATCGTGCCCAGGAAGGCCGCCGCCGGCTGATCACGCATGAGGCCTACCTCGAAGAGGCCGCGGGCGCTAGGCGCATGCGCGTTGCGCGCGACCGCATAAGCAAGGATGGGGAGCCGCATGCCGACGAACACCAGGTCACCGTCGCGTATCTCGCGCGAGGCGACCGCAACCATCAACTCCTGCGGCGTGTAGCTACTTATCGCCGTAATCCACCGGCTCCGACATGCGGTGCTGCGTGATGCGAAGCGACTCGACATCGATGCGGCTCAGATACGTCGCTCGATCGGGGACCTGCATCACCCACTGTCGAATCCACGCCTCGTAGCCGCCGACTGTGCGCGACTGCTCGGCGTAGTCGCGATAGAAGGCGTGGTCGCGCTTGAAAAATCCCTGCACCGGCGATGGGTGAGCGGCGCCGGGCTCATGGACGACCGCGACGACCTTCGTCTCGGGGAAGAGGATTCGATTCGGATCACTCAGAGTGGCGCTCGCGTCGACGAGCTCCTCGCACGTCACGATCACGGCTCCGGCGGCGAGCCCGGCCTCTTCGGTGACGCCCAGCGGTCCCCACACGTGCGCCCTCCCCATCGCGTCGGCGCGCTGCACGTGGACGATCGCGACGTCTGGGCGGACGGCCTCGACGTGTACAAGGCCGTCCGCGACGATCAACCCGGGGTTGGTGCGGAGGATTTCGCTCCCCAAAAGAGTGCGAGTCGGCAGGCTCGGCACGTTCCACGCCGCCGCCCAAAGCGCAAGCGAGATCGAGAAGTTGGAGTGGTCGCGCACCTCCAATGGACGCGGGATCTGTTGTTCGCAAGCGCGCCGGTAGCAGTGGCCGAGCCCCTCGGACACGTTGCCGATCCATGCGGCGGTCACTCGCCGTACACAGCCTGCACCGATGAGCTGGTCGAAGAGGGCGTCCGAAATCGGGCCGACAAGGTCGAGGTCGCGGCGCTGCTGCCTGATCACCTCGTGCCCGGCGGCGAACGGGATCAGAGGCTCGAGCGACAGGCCGAGCGCAACGGTCGAGCCGTCCGGCACGAACCGGCGGACAGCTTCCGCCATCGTCATCACTTTCCCGCTCATGGGTCACCTCGTTGGCGGCGGATCTCGTAGAGGGCGATCGACACCGCCACCGCAACGTTGAGCGAGTTGGCCGCGCCTTCCATCGGGATGCGCAGCGCGACGCTGGACATTGCTTCGTAGCCGCTGCTGACTCCGCGATTCTCGTTCCCGGCGATGAGGACGACAGGGCCGTAAGCCGGGGTGTTCCTCAGGTCGTGCCCTCCATCGGGGTCGAGCGCCGCGACCAGTGGATCGTGACCGGAGCTCTTCACGACTTCCAACCAGGACGCAACCTGTGCCGGCCCTGCCAGCCGGATCACCGGAAGCGAGAAGAGCGATCCAACGCTGGCCCGGATCGTGCGCGGGTCGTACACGTCGGTGGCGTGACCCGTGACGATGACGCCCGCCGAGCCAAACGCGTCCGCGGAGCGAATCAGCGTCCCGAGATTGCCCGGGTTGGCGGGGCTGTCGGCGACGATGACGACGAAGTCCCGCTCCAGCTTCAGCCGCCCGGGATCATCAGGCGGCATCTCGAGAACGGCAACCAGCTCGGACTGGTCCTCTTTCTCGCTCAGCTTCTCGAGCATGCCCGCGGTCACCTCGTAATGCTCAGCAGCGTTTGCCTGCTGCAAAACACTTTCAGCCCAATCTGACAGCGGGCGCTCGCGACAGAACCAGATCGAGTGGAACTTCCAGTCGTGACGAATCGCGGCGTTGATCGTGGTCACGCCTTCGGCGAAGAACTCGCGGTACTGGTGGCGCTTCGTGCGGTTGCGCCTCAGCACCTCAGCGTGCTGGAAAGCATTGTTCTCCGCGGCCAGACGATGGAGCTGAGCCGTTCTGCTTACTGGCCGATGGACTCGAGGAACGAGCGATAGTTGCGCTTCAGCTCGGGCATCGAGTCGCCGCCGAACTTTTCGAGAAACGACTCCGCCAGCGTTAGCGCGACCACCGCCTCGCCGATCACGCCCGCTGCGGGTACCACGCACACGTCGCTGCGCTCGTAGTGAGCCTCGACCGGCTCCTTGGTGATGAGATCCACCGACCACATGGGCTTCTTCATGGTCGAGATCGGTTTGATCGCGACTCTCATGTCGATCATCTCGCCGTTGGTCATCCCGCCCGTAAGGCCGCCCGCGCGATTGGTGAGGTGGCGAAAGCGCCCACCCTCGTACTCGATCTGGTCGTGGAAGTCCGAGCCGTGTCGCGCCGCGCCCTGGAAGCCCGCCCCGAACTCGACCCCCTTGATCGCATTGATCGACAGAACCGCCTGGGCGAGCCGGCCGTCCAGCTTGCGATCCCATTGCACGTAGCTGCCCAGACCCGGAGGGACGTTGCGAGCGACGATTCGAAAGGTGCCGCCGACCGTGTCGCCTTTCTCGGCCACGTTGTCGATCTCGGCCACCATCTGCGCGGAGGCGTCGGGGTCGGGACAACGCACGGATGAAGCCTCGATCATCTCTGTGGTCACCGTGGCGGGATCGCAGCCTTCATACCCGATGTCGACGGTGCCTATCGACTGGGTGAAGCTCAGGATCTCGATCCCGAAATGCCCCAGCATCTTGCGGGCGACGCCACCCGCGGCGACGCGCGTCGCCGTCTCGCGGGCCGATGAACGCTCGAGCACGTTCCTCACATCCGTGTGCCCGTACTTGAGCGCGCCGGCCAGGTCCGCGTGGCCGGGCCGCAGCCGCGTGATCGGCTTCGGCGCGTAGCCCTCTTTGGCGGCGGTCATCTGGGCGGTCCAGTTGACGTGGTCCTTGTTCTCGAGGACGAGCGTGATCGGGCTTCCGATGGTCACGCCGCCGCGAACGCCGCTGACGATTCGCGCCACGTCGGTCTCGATCTGCTGGCGGCCGCCACGACCGTGCCCACCCTGCCGGCGCGCGAGGTCGCGGCGCAGGTCCTCCTCGGAGATCTCGAGCCCCGCGGGTACGCCTTCCATGATTACCGTGAGCTGCGGACCGTGTGATTCGCCGGCAGTCAGCCATCTAAGCATTGAGGCGATGATAGGGGCAGTGCCAAATGCGCTGGACGTGGCCCTGATCGACATCGGCGGCACGCTGTGGCCGAATTCGTGGCCTTTTCGCAAAAGCGATGGGCTAGGAAGACACCAACGAGTGACCGCGGCGATGCCGATGCTGGACGCCCCAGCGGTCGACAAGCTGGTGGCAGATCTGATCGAAAGCAGCCGGCATGGCGACCAGGCGCGAGCCGCTGGCATGAACAACTCAGGAGGGACCTTCGGATCGGCCGAGGTGCTCGTCGCCGAGTGCCTTGCGCTGCAAGGCCTACCCGCGGACCCCCAGACGGTGAGCCGGATCAGGCGCGCCATGGCCATCCCCGTCTCCGACCGGATGAAGCCTCTGCCGGGCGCGATCGAGCTGCTGTGTGAGATCCAAGCCCTCGGACTGGGGACAGTGATCACCAGCAATACTTACTGGCGCGACGCCGAGAGCTACTGGGAGGATTTCCGGCTGCTCGGGATGGCGCCCTACATCGACAGGGTGGTCACGTCGGTCGACGCGGGCCACCTCAAGCCTCACCCCGCTGTGTTCGAGATGGCGATGCGAGTCGCAGGGGTGCCGGCGGACCACTGCGTCGTCATCGGCAACCGCGAGGAGAACGACATCGAGCCTGCCCTCGCGCTCGGGATGTGGACGATCCTCGTCTATCCCGACGACCCTGAACCTGCCTCCACCCGCGCGCACATGGTGGCGCCGGACCTGTGGGAGTGTGCCAAAGCCTTGAAGACTATGGTTGAAACGGCGTGAAGCACGAGATGGCGCGCGACGTGCAGCGCCAGGTCATGTCGCTCGACGTCAACAGCGAGCGCACCGAGCTGCTCCTGCCCGTGCACAAGACGCTCCTCGAGGTCCTGCGCGAGGACATGCAGCTCACTGGCACCAAGCACGGTTGCGAGCTTGGCGAGTGCGGGACGTGCACGGTGCTCGTCGACGGCCGCCCGGAGCTGAGCTGCCTTCTGCTCCCGCTCCAACTCGAAGGGCGGGCCATCACAACCATCGAAGGGATGGCCGCCGGGAGCCGGCTGCATCCGCTGCAGCAGGCCTTTGCCGAGCTCGGCGCCGCCCAGTGCGGCTACTGCACGCCGGGCATCCTGCTCTCCGCGAAATCGCTCCTGGAGACCAATGCGCGCCCTTCGCGCGACGAGATCCGCGAAGCGCTCGCCGGCAACCTGTGCCGCTGCACGGGCTACGTAAAGATCCTCGAAGCCATAGAACTTGCCGCGGGCCGCATGGCATGACATCCAACGGCAAGTTCGGGGTGATAGGTAAGCCGCTCCCGAGAGTCGACGCGGTGGCGAAGGTCACCGGCCGCGCCGTCTACGCCGACGACATGATGCTGCCGCGAACGCTGCATTGCCGGATCCTTCGCAGCCCTCATCCGCATGCGCGGATCGTGTCGATCGACACCTCGGCGGCGCGACGCATGCCGGGCGTGCTCGCCGTCATCACCGGAGCCGACCTTCCGATCAAGTTCGGCATCCTGCCGGTGACGCAGGACGAGCGTGCGCTGGAGCACGAGAAGGTGCGCTACGTGGGCGATCCGATCGCAGCGGTCGCCGCGACCGAAGAAGAGATCGCCGCCGCGGCCTGTGACGCGATCTCGGTCGAGTACGAGGTGCTCGAGCCGGTGATGTCGATCGAGGAGGCGCTCGCCGAACCAAAGGATGAGCGGATCCAGGACTACGGCGGTCCTCACAATATCCACAAGCTCGTGGCGCTCGAGTTCGGCGATGTTGAAGGCGGCTTCGCGCGCGCTGATCACGTACGCGAGGACGTCTTCTTCTTCCAGGGCAACACGCATTTGCCGATGGAGCAGCACAGCGCCATCGCGACGTATGTCGACGGAAGGATCACGTTGTGGTCTTCCACGCAGGTGGTGCATTACGTGCATCGCGCGCTCTCGAAGGTCCTCGAGCTGCCGATGAACCGCATTCGCGTGATCGGCGCGGCGCATGGCGGCGGGTTCGGCGGCAAGACCGACCCCTTCGCCCACGAGATCATCGTCTGCAAGCTCGCGATGATGACCGGCCGCCCGGTCAAGTGCACGCTCACGCGCGAAGAGGTCTTCTACGCCCACCGCGGCCGGCACCCCGTGCTCATGTGGGTGCGGACAGGGGTGACGAGCGATGGACTGATCACGGCGATGCATTTCCGCACCGCGCTGGATGGCGGCGCGTATGGCTCTTATGGTGTCGCCTCCACCTTTTATACCGGCGCTCTGCAGACGGTGACCTACGACATTCCCGCGTATCGCTTCGAGGGATGCCGTGTTTTCACCAACAAGCCGCCGTGCGGGCCCAAGCGCGGGCACGGCACACCGCAGCCACGTTTCGCGCTCGAGCTGCATCTCGAAAAGATCGCGCACGACATCGGCGTCGATCCCGTGGACTTAAAGCAGCGCAACTTCGTCAAGCCGATGACGAGGACGGTCAACTGGCTGCGCGTCACGTCGTGTGGACTCGACGAATGCACCGAGCGTGTGATGCAAGCGTCAGGGTTCAAGCGCCGGGTAAGACGCCCCGGCCACGGCTTGGGATTCGCCATCTCGACCTATCTGTCAGGCGCGGGAACCGCCATCTACTGGAATGACATGCCTCACTCCGAGGTGCAGATCAAGGTCGACCGCGGCGGTGTCACCGCCTACTGCGGTGCGATGGACATCGGCCAGGGGTCTGACTCGGTCCTGGCCACAATCGTCGCCGAGGAGCTCGGGCTGCATCCCGCCGACATCCGGTTGGTCACCGCTGACACGGACACCACGCCAATCGACCTGGGTTCGTACTCGTCACGAGTGACCTTCATGGCCGGTAATGCGGCGATCGAGGCGGCGCGCAAGATGCGAACGATCCTCGTCGACGCTGTCGCATCGAAGATGGCGTGCGTACCCGCGGCGGTCGCCGTGGGCAACGGGCGCATCGGCGACTTCACCTTCGAGGAGGCATCTGTCCTGGCCGAGGCGCGCTTCGGCACCCTGACGAGTGCGGGCAGCTACACCCCGCCGAAGATTGCCGGACCGTACAAGGGCTCGGGCGTCGGGCCGAGTCCCGCCTACAGCTACTCGGCTTGCGTGGTCGACCTCGACGCCGACGCTCGCACCGGGCTGGTGCAGGTCAACAAGATATGGATCGCTCACGACGTCGGGCGCGCGATCAATCCCCTGCTGGTTGAGGGCCAGGTCGAAGGGAGCGTCTACATGGGCCTGGGCGAAGCCCTGATGGAAGAACAGGCATTTCGCAAGGGCCTGCACAAATGGCCGTCGATGCTCGAGTACAAGTCGCCCACGTTCCTCGACACTCCTGAGGTGGACACGTTCATCGTCGAGACAGTAGACCCGGAAGGTCCCTATGGCGCCAAAGAGGCGGGTCAAGGGCCGCTCCTCCCCGTCCCCCCCGCGGTGTGCTCGGCCGTTTACGACGCGCTCGGCGTGTGGATCGACGAAGTTCCGGTCACTCCGGAAAAAATCGTCGAGGCGCTGCGGCGAAAAGAGAAGGGCGAGCCAGCGCGCTATGGACCACCGCGTTTTCCTCACATTCCGTATCCGCCCACGATCAAGGTCGAGCCGCCGCCGAAGAAGGAATTGGATCTTGCTGCGCCTGCCGCGATTTAAGTACCTGCGTCCGAAAACCGCGCGCGAGGCTGCGCAGATGTCCGCCGACCTCGGGCCTCGGGCGATGTTCGTGGCGGGCGGCACAGACCTTTTCCCGAAGCTCAAGCGCCGGCAGTTCGAAGTCGAGACGTTGATCGGGCTCGACTTCCTTCCTCGCCAGGTGCGCAACGATTCTGCTGGATCCATCAGCGTGGACGCCGGAGTCACCCTCGCTGCCGCCGCGCGCGAAGAGCACCTCAAAGAGAATTTCGCGGGCTATGCGGACGCCGCGGGTCTTGTGTCATCACCGCCGCTTCGCAATGCGGGGACCATCGGTGGAAACCTCTGCGTCGACACGAGATGCAACTACTACGACATGACGTATGAGTGGCGTAAGGCCGCGGGCTTCTGCATGAAGAAGGACGGAGACATCTGCCTCGTGGCACCGAGCAGCCCGAGATGTTGGGCGGTCTCCTCATCGGACACGGCGCCGATGGCGATCGCTCTCGATGGAGTTGTGATGCTGACCGGACCCGATGGCGAGCGCGAGCTGCCGGTCTCAGCTCTCTACCGCGATGACGGTATGGACTACATGGCCAAGCAGCCAAGCGAGGTGGTCACGTCACTTCGACTGATCGGCGGCGAAAATACGAGCTCCGCTTACGTGAAGCTGCGCCGCCGCGGTTCGATCGACTTTCCCATCGCGGGCGCGGCAGTCGCCCTCAAGCTGGATGGCGACACCGTCGTCCACTGCCGGATCGTCCTCTCGGCGGTGGCCTCGTACCCATTAGAAGTGAGGGCCGCTGAAGACTTCCTGAGGGGAAGAAAGGTCGACGCGGATACGATCCGCGAAGCTGCCGAGATCGCCGCGAAACCGGCCAAACCACTGGATAACGCCGACCTCAGCCACTTCTGGCGCAAGCGCATGGTGCGTGTGGTCGTCGAGCAGGCAGTGCGAAGAGCAATCGATCAACGGCCCGGGTTCGACGGTTAAGCTTCTAGGGCAATACCGAGAATGACGCATATATACCGGTGGCAATCAGGGCAGGGAATGGTCGAGTACGCCCTCATCCTGGCGCTGGTGGCTTTGATCGTGATCATCGCGCTGATCGCCACGGGCGGTCAGCTGATCAACCTGTTCTCGAATATCAGCAGGACCATGTGTTTGTACAGGGTTGGCTGTTGATCAAACTGTCGTTCGTGCAGGCTGGACAGGGAATGGTTGAGTTCGCCCTCATCCTGGCCCTTGTCGCCTTGATCGTCATCGTGGCCCTCATAACCACCGGCGGCCAGGTGATCAACCTGTACTCCGACATCGTCAGGACGATGTGCCTCTACCACGCAGGCTGCTGACGCTCTAGCCGTCTAGTCGCCCAGGGCGGCTGCTGCCGCCGCCGCCGCCCGCTCAGCTAGATTCCGGATCAATTCGAAGTCTCTATGCGCCAGCGCTTCCGGCGGGAAGAGCGAAGCGGTGAGGCCAACCGCCTTCACCCCAAGCCTCAGGTACGCGCCGATGTCTTCGATGGGGACGCCGCCTGAGACCCAGAACGGAACCCCGCCCATCGGCCCGTTCAAAGACCGGACGTACTCCGGACCGCCGACGGGGCCGACCGGAAACACTTTGACGATAGCGGCGCCCGCCAGGCGCGCCTGGTAGATCTCGGTCGGTGTCAGTGCGCCCAGCACGCACAGGATGTCGTGCTTATGGCAGGCTTCGGCGACCTCGGGCAGCACGACAGGAGTCACGACGAATGAAGCGCCGGCCTCCTTCGCCTCACGCACGGCACCCGGGTCCCAGACGGTCCCGACGCCGACGGGAAAACGGCCGCCGGTGGTGGCGATCAGGCCGCGGATCATCTCGAAGCACGAGGGCACGGTCTTGGTGATCTCGATCGTCCGTACCCCGCCCTCCATGGCCGCCAGGCAGGCATAGAACCCGGCGTCGGAGTCTTCGGTACGCAAAACACCACAGACACGGTTGGGAAAGATCTGGTCAAGGCTGCGCACGCCGACTGAATTATCCCTTGATTCCGGCCCGCGCTCGAATTACTGCTGAACCCCATCGGACTCTCAGGATTCCGTACAGTAGTACATACGTATGACCGGCGCGACAGCGACCGAAAGCACGCGCGACCAGATCATCCACGCCGCCGCCGACTCCCTCCTGGAGGTCGGCTACTCAGGCACCAGCGTCCGGGCCATCGCCACCAAGGCCGGGGTCGCGATCGGCAACCTCCAGTACTGGTTCCCCACCAAGTCAGAGCTGCTCGTTGAAGCGTGGCGGTACCTTACTGGCCGCTCCGTCGAGGAGCTCCGCCGCACGCTCAATCAGCTGACCGACCCCCTCGAGGTGCTCGAGATCGGCGTCGAATCACTCTGGGATTCGCTCCGGCAGCTCGGTGACATCCAGCTCGCGGCCTTCGACCTCCTCGTCCAGGCCCCGCGCACCGAGCGGCTGCGGGCCTACCTGCCAGAGCTCTTCACTCGGTACCGCGAGGTCATCCAGGAGCAGCTCGACCGGCTGGAGGAGGACGGCCGGATCAGGCTCACCGTTCCCCGCGAGGTCCTGGTGCCGCTGGTGCTCAACACCGTGCTGGGTTTCGGGCTGTACTACGTGGTGACGCGGGACGACGAATCGTGCCTGAAGGCGCTGTCCGCCTTCCGGCAGCTTGCCGCGACGCTGGTCGAGCCGGTCTGATGTCGATCCAGCTCCTCGAGCGCGACCTCGAGCGCCTCGAAAGCTTGTGGGAGGAAGGCCTCTCGGACGCCTACCGCTCATACCTGGAGGCGGTCAACACCTACGAGCCTGAGGCGCAGCCCCGGTTAGCACTCGCGGCCGCGCTGATCGAGATCGGACTCCGGCTCCAGGGTCTGGGTGCCCGCGCCGCCGCGGCGCCAGGCCTCCTCATGGGCGACCTGTGCCTCGCGCGGTCTTCGCGGCTGCTGGCCGGTGCGGCGCCGCAGAGCGTCCAGATCGCGTTCGCCCGGGCCATCGAGGCGCTGTCCGCCGCCGCCGCTTCCGGGAGCTCGGTGCCGGCGCCGCCCACTCGTGAGCTCTTGCTTCGCGCCTTCGAGGCAAGCTGATGATCGGCAAGCGCCTTCGCTTCGAGTCCACGCGCGCCACCGAATTCGTCGACATCACGGATCGCCTACGTGAAGAGGTGCGTCGAGCCGGCATGCGGATGGGCCGCCTGCATCTCCAATCGCTCCACACAACGCTCGGCCTCGCTGTCAACGAAAACGAGCCGCTGCTGCTTCGCGACTTTCAGGGTCTTCTCGAACGTATCGCCCCGGCGGGTGCCGGCTACGAGCACGACGACTTCGCCCGCCGCATGGACGTCGCCATGAACGAGCCGGTGAACGGTCATGCCCACTGCCGCCAGCTTCTCCTGACCGGCTTCACGACTGTGCTCGTCGAAGACGGTGACCTGGTCCTGGGCACATGGCAATCCGTGTTTGCGGTCGAGCTCGACGGTCCACGCCACCGGCAGCTGGCCCTCCAGCTGGACGGGGAATTCGAGGAGAGTTCCGTCTCCCGTTCGGGGAGAGGGGCTGAAGCCGGCCCTGCCTCGCAAACGCTGGTCGAGCTCGAACTTGCGCGGCAACTTCTGGTCGACCCCGATCCTGTAGCTGTACCAATGCGCCGGCTGGTCGAAGCCGGAGGCAAGCGAGTGCGGCCCAGGCTCGTCCAGCTCACCGCGGGGATCGGCCCGCGCAGCGAACCGCTTCGCGCCGCGGCGCTGGCGGCGGCCGTCGAGCTGCTGCACAACGCCACGCTGATCCACGACGACTACGTCGACGAGAGCACGCATCGCCGCGGGCAGCCGACGGTCGTCGCAAAGGAAGGGCCTGAGCGCGCCGTCGCGGTCGGCGATTACTACTTCGCCAAGGCGACGCGCCTCATCGCGGAAATCGGCAACCGCGACGTCACGTCGACGATCGCGGAAGCGCTCGAAGCGATATGCGCGTCGCAGATCGACGACGTGGCGCTCCGCGGAGCGTTTCCAGGTGACCACGATTCGTACTTGCGAGTCGTGCGCGGAAAAACTGCCGCCCTTTTCGCCGCCGCGTGCGCTTCAGGTGCGCTGCTGTCAGAGACAGGGCCGGAGGTGGTCGACGCGCTGCGCCGTTACGGCGACCTGGTCGGCGTCGCGTTTCAGATGGCGGATGACATGGTCGACTTCAGCCCTAGCTCGGGAAAACCAGTCGGCCTCGATGTCCGCCAGCGCACGCTGTCCCTACCTCTTATATATGCGGCCGAGGACCGTACCGTCGGGCCGGAAGTCAGGCGCCTGCTCGCCGGCGAGTTGGGTGACGCCGAGGTCGAACGTGTCACGGACCTGGTGATCTCCAGCAATGCGTTGGATCGCGTGCGTGAAGAAGCTCAAGCGCTGGTCGAAAACGCGGTGCACGAGCTCGAGGCAATCGAGCTGGACGGCCTGCGGCCGATCCTGATCAGCCTCGCCCGTTCCGCCGTCGACAGAACCGCTTAGCTCTGCTCCGGCCGGACTTTCAGACCTTCCAGGATTCGAACCACCAGACGACCGACTTCTTCGCGTGCCTGGATCGGGTCGTCGGCGTCGGCGACGTAGAAGCAAGCCTCGCTGAGCGCACCCGCGAGCAGTAGCGCGAGGGGACGCAACGGCTGCGGCTCGATGACCCCACCGTGCATCGCCTTGCGAAGCGCTCCGCGGATGCCGACTGCGCCGTAACGCGACTCGATCAGGTGCACGACGTCCCAGCTGAGAACCGAACGCGCGTCATGCAGGGCGATCCGGCGTACGGCAGGGTCCAGTTGGGCGTCGATCATCAGCTGGCAGCCGCTCGTGAGTGCGACCCAGTGGTCTGGCTCGTTGAACTTGCTCACCACTTGGTCCGACACTTCGCGCATCACCTGTTCGTAGACCTCCTGGAACAGGTTGGCCTTGCCGCCGAAGTGGTGGTAGACGGCGCCTTTGGTGACGCCGGCCCGCGCGGCGACCTCTTCGATCGACGTGGCGGCGTACCCGTTCTCGCCAAACAGCTCGCGAGCGGCTGAGAGTAGCGCGAGCCGCGTGGCCTCGCCCTGGGCCTCCCGCTTGTCCTTTCCGTTCAGAGTCTTGACAGCCATACTAAGAGTATGCATACTTCCATACCACCGGTACGGAACACTCCATACTTTCAGTATGGTAACAAAAAGGAGATACGGCGATGCCAAAGTTCGTCATCGAGCGGGACCTGCCCGGAGCCGGCGACCTCTCCCCTGAGCAGCTGAGGGCGATCTCGCAAAAGTCCAACAAGGTCATCGCCGACCTGGGTCCCGAGATCCACTGGCTCCACAGCTACGTCACCGACGACAAGCTCTACTGCGTCTACGTTGCCCCCGACGCGGACATCATCTTCGAGCATGCCCGCTGCGGCGGATTCCCGGCCAACAAGGTCACCAGGCTCGCCACGATGATCGACCCGTCGACGGGCGACGTCCCCGTGACCGCGGACATCGCGTAAGAAACCGAAGCTACTCCTGAGAAGCGGCGCGCCTACCCTGGGCGCGCCGCTTCTTGTTATTAATTGCCAGGTCGTTTATTTGACTTGCGCGGTGGCGGGATCCTCAACGGCCACGCTCGACAGGATTCCCACGGTTCCCATGGCCAGCGATTGGAATCGCACGCCGGACCAACCTGCGGCCACTGCCATTGCGCTCAGCTCCTCCGGCGTCCGGTAGGAATCTATCGTGCTGCTCAGGTAGCGATACGCGGTCAGCTGTCCCGAGATCACACCTCCAATCGCCGGCAACATTGTGCGCAAGTAGATCCGATACGCAGAACCAAAGACATTCTTCGGCGGGCGCACGAACTCAAGGACGACTGCCCGCCCGCCAGGCTTCACGACTCGCTGCATCTCCCGCAGGCCCCGCACGGGGTCGGCAAGGTTGCGAAGGCCGAATGCAATGGTTGAGGCGTCGAAGCTCGCGTCCTCGAATGGGAGCCTCAGCGCGTCGCCTTCGATGAACTCGATTGCTGGGTTGTCGCGTCTGGCGACCTCGAGCATCTGCGGGCTGAAGTCGAGTCCGACCACACGCCCGCCGTCGCCGGCGATCTTCGCCAGCACAGTGGTCAGCTTCCCCGATCCACACGCAATGTCCAGCGCTGACCCTCCCGGCGCCAGCCCTGTCGCGCGCGCCGCCTTCCTGCGCCAACCAGCGTCGGTTCCGCCGGAAAGGACGGTGTTGACCAGGTCGTAGCGGCGGGCGACGCGGTCGAACATCGCGCGCACCGCCTGGGGGTCCCGTTCGCCGATCGCTAGACCCTCTGCCAGATGGAGGCGATGCCCTGTCCAACCCCTATGCACATGGTGGCCAGGCCGTACTCGGCGTTGCGGTGCGCCATCTCGCGGACCAGCGTGCTCACCAGGCGCGCGCCGCTGCTGCCCAGCGGATGGCCGAGGGCGATGGCGCCGCCGTTGACGTTCACCTTTTCCTCGTCCAGACCGAGCAATCGCACACACGCGAGCGACTGGGACGCGAAAGCTTCGTTGAGCTCTATAAGGCCCATTTCGGAGGGCTGAAGACCGGCTTGCTCGAGAGCCTTCAAAGAGGACGGCACCGGGCCGATCCCCATGTAGTCGGGGTGAACGCCCGCCGGCGCTGCCGAGACCAGTCGTGCCAGCGGCTGCAGCCCGCGCTCTTTGGCTTTCGCCGCGGACATCAAGACGATAGCTGTCGCCCCATCGTTGAGCGGAGAAGCGTTGCCGGCGGTGACGGAGCCCTTTTCGGCGAAGGCAGGACGCAGTTTGCCCAGCGCTTCGAGCGAGGTGTCGGATCTCGGTCCCTCGTCAGAGCTCAGCTGGAGGGCTTCACCTTTTCGCTGTGGCACCACGACAGGGACGATTTCCTCGGCCAGCCTCCCCGATTGCTGCGCTGCCACTGCGCGCTCATGGCTGCGCAGCGCGAACGCATCCTGGTCTTCGCGCGATACCTCGTACTTCTGGGCCACGCGCTCGGCCGTCTCCCCCATCTGCAGCGTGCCGTACAACTCGGCCATCTTCGGGTTGATGAACCGCCAGCCAAGCGCTGTGTCGTAGGCGGTTTGGGGTCCGCGCGGAAAAGCACCGTCGGGCTTGGGCATGGCCCAAGGGGCGCGAGTCATGCTCTCCACTCCTCCCGCGACCATGATGTCGGCGGCACCCGTCTGGATCTCACGCGCCGCAGCGATCGTCGCTTGCATGCCCGAGCCGCAAAGCCTGTTGACCGTCTGGCCCGGCACCTCGACTGGAAAGCCGGCGAGCAGGAGCGCCATGCGTGCGATGTTCCGGTTGTCCTCCCCCGCCTGGTTCGCGCAGCCGAGGATGACGTCGCTGACCTCGGCCGGCTTGACGTG
>DATGVE010000136.1:0-2447 GCA_035300725.1 Candidatus Eiseniibacteriota bacterium
GTGGCGAAGGTCGAGGTGGGGACGGCGACTGGCATCGAGACGTTCGAGGTCAGAGCGAGCGAGGCGAAGGGCGAGGAACGGGACCGCTTGTATGCCGAGCGCGTCGCCATCGCGCCCGGGTTCGGGGAATACGAGCGGATGACCTCGCGGAAGATTCCGGTCATCATCCTGGAGCGGACCGACTAGCGCGCGGCTAGGAGAGAGGCATGGCCCGCATCTTTATCACCGGCTCGGCTGATGGACTCGGACAAGCAGCGGCCCGGCGCCTGGTAACGCTCGGTCATGAAGTCGTCCTGCACGGGCGCAACCGCGATCGGGCCCAACAGGCGTTGCGCGCCGTACCGGGCGCTCGAACGGCGCTCGAGGGCGATCTGGCCAGCATCGAACAGACGCGCGAACTGGCTCGACAGGCGAACGAGGCTGGACCGTTCCAGGCGGTCATCCACAACGCGGGCATAGGCGTGTACGGTCCGCGCCGCGAGACAGTGGACGGGCTCGACGACATCTTCGCCATCAACGCCCTCGCGGCCTACTTGTTGACCGCGCTCATCCAAGGACCTCGGCGCCTGATCTACATGACGTCGGGTTTGCACCAGAGCGGCAACTCGGATATGCGCGACCTGCAGTGGCGCCAACGGCGCTGGAACGGATCTCAGGCGTACGCAGACTCAAAACTGTTCGATCTCGTGCTGGCCTTCGCCGTCGCCCGCCTCTGGCCTCACGTCCTCTCGAACGCGGTCGATCCCGGATGGGTTCGCACGAAGATGGGCGGCCCGTCCGCGCCCGGCGGCCGGGAGGAGGGCGTCGCGACCCAGGTGTGGCTGGCCGTCAGCGAGGAGCCTGGCGCGAAAGTGACGGGACGGCTTTTCTACCACCAGCGAACTCGACCCGTCCATCCGGCGGCATCGGACGCCACCGTCCAGGACGCGTTTCTGGCCGCCTGTGAAAAGTTGACCGGTGTACGGCTGCGATCGGCGGTGACGAATTGATGTTTACCGTGACGATTGCGGCCACGTATGGCGCCGGCGGCAGCGTGATCGCACCGGCCGTCGCCAAGCGCCTCGGGCTACCTTTCATCGATCGGGCGATCCCCGTAGCGGTGGCGGAGGAGATCCACGAGCCCCTCGAGGCCGCGCTCTGCGACGACGTCGACCACACGCCACGGGTCGCTCGACTGCTGGACCGCGTTCTGGCGACGAGCGGCCTGTTCGCGGGTGTGACGGCTTCAGCAGCACAGCGTGGCGCCTTACCTGAGATCGCCAGGACCGAGGAGACGCTCCATCACGTCGCGGAGACGACGGGTGCGGTGATCCTCGGACGGGCCGGGGTCTTCGCCCTGAAGGGTGTCGCTGGTGTGCTCAACGTGCGGCTGGATGGCGACATCGAGGCGCGCCGGCGCGCGGCAGCTGCGCGGTATGGGATAGACGATGTGGCTGCCGCTCGCGCGCAGCAGCAGTCCGACCGCGCGCGCCACGCCTATGTCCAGCACTTCTACCCGCGGGCGGGAGCCTGGCACGACCCCCGCAACTATCAGGTCGTTCTCGACAGCACGGCGCTCTCGCATGACGCGTGCATCGACATCATTGTCCGAGCTGCGCAGGACTATTTCATCGGGTCAAAGTGAGTCTTGCCGAGCCGCCGCAAACACTCCTGATCCTCCTGCCGCCGCGCAGAAAGCTCGCCATCGTTGGCGCCATCCTCCTCACATTGTTCCTCGCGTCTCTCGACCAGACGGTGGTCGGTACCGCCCTGCCACGCATCATCACGGACCTGAACGGCGCCAACCTTTACGCCTGGGTCGTCACGGTCTACCTTCTGACGTCGACGATCACGGTGCCGATCTACGGCAAGTTCTCGGACGTCTTCGGCCGCAAGGTGATGCTCATGATCGGCGTCGCTCTTTTCCTGATCGGCTCCTGGCTGTCGGGCGCCTCGCAGAACATGACCGAGCTGATTCTGTTCCGCGCCATCCAGGGTCTTGGCGCAGGCGCGCTCTTCCCGATAGTGATCGCGATCATCGCGGACCTCTACAGCCCGCGCGAACAAGGGCGTTTCCAGGGGTTGTTCGGAGCCGTGTTCGGCCTGAGCTTCATCGTCGGCCCGCTCATTGGAGGCTGGATCACGGACAACATCAGCTGGCACTGGGTCTTCTACGTCAACGTGCCGTTTGGAATCGCCTCCCTCATCGTGCTCTCGATCACGCTGCCGGGCATCGGCCGCCGGGTGGCCTCGGCGCGGGACCTCGACTACCTGGGCATCGTCGTGTTCACGGGCGGCGTCGTGCCGCTGATGATCGGGCTGAGCAACAAGGGTTACGTCAACAGCCAAGGCCAGCTGCCCAACTGGACCGACCTGGATGTCGGCGGCTTGATCATCCTCGGCATGGTGATCCTGGTCGGCTTCGTGTTCGTCGAGCTGCGCGCCAAAGAGCCGATCATCCCGCTCGA
>DATGVE010000137.1:0-38029 GCA_035300725.1 Candidatus Eiseniibacteriota bacterium
TGAAGCAGCTGCTGGAGGCAGGTGTCCATTTCGGGCATCAGACCAGCCGTTGGAATCCAAAGATGAAGACCTACATCTTCACCGCGCGCAACGGCATCCACATCATCGACTTGCAGAAGACCGTCCGGCTCCTCGACGAGGCATGGGACTTCACGCGCGGCGTCGCGGCAAGTGGGCGCCCCGTGCTCTTCGTCGGAACGAAGAAGCAGGCCCAGGAGACCATCCAGACGGAAGCCGCCCGTTGCGGCATGTACTTCGTCAACCGGCGATGGATGGGCGGCATGCTCACGAACTTCAGCACCGTCAAGAAGCGCATCGAACGCCTGCAGGAGCTGCGCAAGATGCAGCAGGAGGGCCAGTTCGAGCAGATGTCCAAGAAGGAGGCGAAGCGCCTCCAGGACGAGCTCGACAGGCTGATGTTCCACTTCGACGGCATCGCCGACATGAAGCGGCTGCCGGGCGCGATCTATGTGGTCGACCCGCGCAAGGAGCACATCGCGGTCACCGAGGCTAACAGGCTCAAGATCCCAGTGGTCGCGATAACCGACTCGAACTGCGACCCGGACCTCATCACCTACGTGATCCCCGGCAACGACGATGCCATTCGTGCCGTCAAGCTGCTGACCTCGAAGATCGCCGACGCGTGCCAGGACGGCCGCCAGGAAGCACAGGCCCGCGGCGAGATCCTGCCCGAGGTCGAGGAGCGTGAGTTTCTCGAAACGCCTCGCTACGAGGAGATCGAGGAGTACCTCGAGGACGAAGAGGACTACCTGCCGACAGTGTCGGAAGAGGAGTTCGTTCGCACCGCCGACGACGAGGAAGCCCGTTAGTGGCGAAGGTTCCAATGGAGCTCATCAAGAAGCTCCGCGAGATGTCTGGCGCGGGCATGATGGACTGCAAGGCCGCGCTCGAGGAGGCCGAGGGCGACCTCGACAAGGCGTTCACCATCCTGCGCGAGAAGGGGATCGCCAAGGCGAGCAAGCGCGCCGACCGGAGCACCGGCCAGGGCGTGGTCGAGGCCTACCTGCACACCACGAGCGACGACTATCCGCCGCAGCTAGGTGTGCTGGTCGAGGTCAACTGCGAGACCGACTTCGTCGCCAAGGGCGCCGATTTCCGGAAGCTGGCCAAGGAGCTCGCGTTGCAGGTGGCGGGTTATCAGGCGCGCTGGGTCACGCGGGACGATGTCCCCGACGACGTCCTGGTGCACGAACGGAACGTCTACGAGGCAAAGGCGATCGCGGACGGCAAGCCGGAGCAGATCATCCCGAAGATTGTCGAGAGCCAGGTGGAAAATTTCCTGAAGCAGAACGTCCTGATGGAGCAGCCGTACTTCCGCGAACCGGCGCACACTGTTCAGCAGCTGATCGCGGAGAACATCTCCAAGCTTCAGGAGAACATCACGGTCCGCAGGTTCGCGCGCTTTAACATCAGGGAGTCCTGAGGAAAACCTGATCCGCAACGTAGAGGTCGGTGACCGTTCGCCGAAGTACAACCGCATTCTGCTCAAGCTGAGCGGCGAAGCGCTTGGCGGCAAACGGGACTATGGCATCGACCTCGAGGTAGTGTCGACCATCGCCGGCCAGGTCAAGCGTGTCCATGAGATGGGCGTCCAGACAGCGCTCGTCGTCGGTGGGGGCAACATCTTTCGTGGCCTGGCCGCCAGCGAGCGCGGCTTCGATCGCGCGACCGGCGACTACATGGGGATGCTCGCGACAGTGATCAACGCGCTGGCGCTGCAGGATGCTCTCGAGCGCACCGGCATACCGGCGCGGACGATGACCGCGATCCAGATGCCGCAGGTCGCCGAGCCGTACATCAGGAGACGCGCGGTGCGCCACCTGGAGAAGGGTCGTGTCGTGATCCTCGCCGCCGGCACCGGCAACCCGTACTTCACCACCGACACCACCGCCGCGCTGCGCGCGGTCGAGATCGAGGCTGACGTGATCCTCAAAGCGACAAAGGTCGACGGCGTGTACACCGCCGACCCAAAGCTGGACCCCAATGCGGTCAAGTTCGAGCATCTCGGATACCTTGAAGTTCTCAATCGAGGGATCGAAGTGATGGACAACACGGCACTGACACTCTGCATGGACAACAACGTGCCCATCGTGGTCTTCAACCTGCTGGTACCCGGCAACATCGAGCGCGTCGTGCTGGGCGAGCCGATCGGCACGCTCGTCGCCGCCGGAGCTAGCACGTGAGGCCGTCGTGATCGATCCCGTTCTGCGCGAAGCCGAGACGAAGATGTCCAAGTCGGTTGAGCATTTCGGCGCCGAGCTGACGACCATCCGCACCGGCCGCGCGAACCCAGCCCTGATCGACAAGGTGATGGTCCCGTACTACGGCACGCCGACTCCGCTCAACCAGCTCGCGCAGATCAGCGCGCCGGAGGCGAGGCTCCTCGTCGTGCAGGTCTACGACAAGAGCCAGATCGGCGCGATCGAGAAAGCCCTGCGAACCGGCGAGCAGGGACTGAACCCGTCGAGCGACGGGCAGGTGATCCGCGTCCCGATCCCGCCTCTCAACGAGGAGCGCCGGCGCGAGTACGTGAAGCTCGTGCGCCAGAAGGCCGAGGAGGCACGCGTCGCGATCCGCAACGTGCGGCGCGACGAGGTCCACCGCGTCGAGCAGATGCAAAAGCAAGGTGAGGTCGCCGAGGACGACGCCAAGCGCGGGACCGCGAAGCTGCAGAAGATCACCGAAGCGCAGATCGAAAAGGTCGACGCTCTGGCGGCGCGCAAAGAAGCCGAGGTGATGGAGGTCTAGCCGCGGGAGTTTCCCTCTCCCCTCAGGGGAAAGGGTAGGGAGAGGGGCGAGGAAAGCAGGGGAGAAGGGCGACGAAAGCAGAACCTCGGCTCTCAGCCGCACTCGGTACGCTGTGCTGACCTTGGACCCTCAGATCCCCCGTCACATCGGGATCATCATGGACGGCAACGGTCGGTGGGCCAAAAGACGCGGCCGGCCCGCCAGCTTCGGCCACCGCGCCGGCGTCCGCGCCATCAAGCGTGTGCTGGACGCCTGCGAGAAGCTCGGCGTGAAAGTGCTTTCGATTTACGCCTTCTCGACCGAGAACTGGTCGCGGCCGCGGACCGAGGTGCGCGCCCTCATGCGCCTCTTTCACGAGACCATGCTTCGCGAGATCGACGAGATGCATCGACGTGGTGTTCGCATCGTGTTCAGCGGTCGCCCGGAGGACCTGTCTCCTCGCATGCGCGAACGCATCGACGAGGCCGTCAAGCGCACCGCAGGCAACAAGAACGGCGTGCTCAACGTCTGTCTCAACTACGGCGGCCGCGCCGAGATAGTCGATGCGGTGAAACGTCTCGTGGCCGATGGTGTGGACCCAAGCCGCGTCGACGAAGCTGTGATCGCCTCGCGGCTCTACAACCCCGATCTTCCGGACCCAGACCTGATCATCAGGACGGCAGGCGAATCGCGTGTGAGCAACTTTCTCCTGTGGCAGTCCGCCTACTCCGAGATGCTCGTCAGCGAGACGCTCTGGCCGGACTTCGACGAAGAAGACCTCAAAGCGGCGCTCGCCGACTACGCGTCACGTGTGCGCCGTTTCGGCGGCCGGCCTGAGGATGAGATGGTGGCCCAGGCAGGGTCCTTGTGACGACGCAGAACGCCTTGCTGGCCGGCAGGTGGAAACCCAGCACTCTGATGGTGCGCATCCTTTCCGCGTTCGTCATCCTGGGGATCGTCATCGGCCTCGCCCTGGCCGGGACTGCCGGCGCCGACGTTCTTGTCTTCATTCTCGCGAGCCTTGCGCTTTGGGAGTTCATCGGCCTGTCGGAACGCATGGGCTATCGCGCTCCCTCCTGGCTGCTGTTCCCGCTTGGCTATTTCCTCGCTTACAGCGGGACTTTGCTCAAGCAGGTCGACGTCACGTTGGTCCTGGGCATCGCGGTGGTGGGCGGCCTCACGGCGTTCCTCGTGGTCCCGGGCCGGCGCCAGGGCGTGGGGCGATGGGCGATGGGAATGGCCGGCGCCCTGTACATCGGCATTCCCTTCAACTTCTACCTCCTGCTGTACACGGCGCCGCACAACGGGCTGGCCTGGGCGCTGTTCACGATCTTCGCCGTCGTCGCGTGCGACGCCGCGGCGCTTCTGGTCGGCAGCCGGATTGGACGGCGTCCATTCTTCCGCTCGATCAGTCCGCGCAAGACGGTCGAAGGTGCGGTCGCGGGCGTGGCCGGCGCGATCGTCGTGATGGTCATCGGTGTCACTTTCGTCCTCGGGCTGTCTCTGCTGCACGCGATCGCCCTCGGCCTGCTCGTTGGCATCAGCGCCCAGGCCGGCGACCTGGTGGAGTCGCAGATGAAGCGCATCGCCGAGGTCAAGGACTCGTCCAACCTGATTCCCGGCCATGGCGGCGCGCTCGACCGGCTGGACTCGATCCTGTTTCCCCCGATCCTCGTCTTTCTCTACGCAATGACTTTCCACTTCCTCAAATGAGAAATCCCCACAAATTCGCAGGCTTCGCCTTGAATTTGCGGGGGCCCCTATGACGCGGCCCATCAACGTCGTGGTCCTCGGCGCGACCGGCTCGGTCGGTCAGCAGACGCTCGACGTCATCGACCGCAATCCATCGCGCCTGCGCCTCTTCGGGCTCACCGAGGGCCGCCGGTCGACGCAGCGCAAGGCCGAGTACCTGGTGCAGGGCCAAGCCGGAGACCCGGACTTCGACGCGCGCGTCGAGGCGATGGTCACCGATCCGCGCTGCGACATCGTGGTCGTCGCCATTCCCGGCGCCCGCGCCCTGGAGCCCACCATGGCCGCGCTCAAGGCGGGGAAGGATGTCGCCCTAGCCACCAAAGAGGTCCTCGTCATGGCGGGGAACCTCGTCATGCGAGCGGCCGGCGAACGCGGAATCAGGACTGTGGATTCCGAGCACAGCGCGATCTGGCAGTGCCTGTGGGGCGAGAAGCGCGAATCGGTACGGCGCCTGATCATCACCGCCAGCGGCGGCCCGTTCTGGGCGCACCCCGAGCTCGACCTGGACCAGGTCACGGTGGAGCAGGCGCTCAACCACCCGCGCTGGTCGATGGGTCCAAAGATCACCGTGGACTCCGCGACGATGATGAACAAGGGGCTCGAGGTCATCGAGGCCCACCACCTGTTCCGGATGCCGCTCGAGCAGATCGACGTCTGCATCCATCCTCAGAGTGTCGTGCACTCTCTGGTCGAGTTCGTGGACGGCTCGCTCAAGGCACAGCTGGGCCGCCCGGACATGCGCCTGCCGATCGCCGTGGCCCTCTGCTATCCCGACCGGCTGCCCGACGCCGTCCGGCCAACCCCCCTGGAGGAGCTCAGCGGCCTCGAATTCCACCCGCTGGACGAGAAGCGCTTCCCGGCGGTCCGCTTGGCCCGGGAGGCAGCCGCCGCCGGCCACGGCCGCCCCGCGGTGCTGAACGCGGCCAACGAGGAGGCGGTGACCGCCTTCCTGGCGGGGGAAATGCCCTTCAGTGGCATCGTGCGGACAGTCGAGCGGGCGCTGGCGGCCTTTCCGGGCGGCGGAGACACGCTGCAAGACATCCTCGAAGCTGACCGTTGGGCCAGGGGGTACGTGAAAGACACTTCCGGTAAATTGAGGGCCAAATGAGCCAGCTGCTCACCCCTGTCCTCTACGTGGTCGGCGTCGCAGGCATGTTCCTGCTGCTGATCGGTCCGCACGAGGCGGGGCACTTCCTTTTCGCCAAGCTCTTCAAGGTCCGGGTGATCGAGTTTTCGATCGGCGCCGGCACCAAGCTCTGGTCGGTCACCAGGGGCGGAACGCTCTACGCCATCAGGCTGCTCCCGATCCTCGGCTACGTGCGAATGGGTGGCATGGAGGCGGGCGATTTCGAGGCTCCAAATGGGTTCCATACCAAGCCGGCCTGGCAGCGGATCGTCATCCTCGCCGGCGGGCCGGCGGCCAACTTCCTGGTCGCGATGCTGCTCATCACGGGCGCGGGCTTGACCCAGGTCAACACGGACCCTGGGAAAGTCTTCAAGGTGGTGCCTGGCTCACCGGCCGCCGCGGCGGGTTTGCAGCCAGGTGACAGCATCCGCACGGTAGACGGAAAGCCATACAGCAGCCCCGGCCTCATCCGGCAGGAGGAGCGCGCGGATCCGGCGGCAGTGGCGGAGAAGAGAGCGGCGCCAGGCGTCCCGCTGACACTTGCCGGCGTGCACGCCAACGGGCAGCCGTTCACATACGTGCTCACGCCAAAGTGTGACGAGCTGGGCGCATGCCAGGTCGGAGTTAGCGTCCCTTCGAAGCTGCTCAGCCCGCTGACCGCGGTGACCGAAGGAATCAAGTTCCCGTTCGTGGCGGTGGGCACTCTCGTCCAGGGCATGTGGTCGCTCATAACCGGGGAAGTCCCGGGCGGCCTGTTAGGGCCTTCGGGCCTGACCGGTCCTATCGGAATCGCCGACGTTGCGATCCAATCGGTCAACCAGGGCCTGCTGACTTACGTGTTCCTGGTCGCTCTTCTGTCGGTGGCGCTCGGGTTCACGAACCTGCTCCCTTTGCTTGCTCTCGATGGCGGCCGCATCGTGGTGGTGATCATCGAGTGGCTTCGCCGCAGGCCGTTTGACCGCACCGCGGAGATGAACTTTCAGCGGTGGGGCCTGGTCGCTCTGATCGCCCTTGCCGCGGTGATCAGCTTCCTGGACATCCAGCGACTCGCGACGGGGCAATTCCTGGGCATCAAGTGATGGTCACCAGACGTAAGTCCATCCCGGTCAACGTGGGTGGCGTGGTCATCGGAGGCGCCGCGCCGATCGCGGTCCAGACGATGACCAAGACGGACACGCGCGACGTCAAAGCCACGCTGCGCCAGATCCACGAGCTGAAAGAAGCAGGTTGCGAGATCGTGCGGCCCGCGGTTCCGGACCGCGAGGCGGCCGAGGCGTTGAAGGAGATCGTCAAGGGCTCCCCGCTGCCGGTGATCGCGGACATCCACTACGACCACACGCTCGCCCTGCTGGCGATCGAAGCCGGGGTGCACTGTCTGCGCCTGAACCCGGGCAACATCCCCGACCGCGAGAAGGTGATCAAGGTCGTCAATGCGGCCAAGGAGCGGCAGATCCCGTTTCGCATCGGCGTCAACGCCGGCTCGCTGCCCGAAGAGGTGCACAAGAGCATGCGCGAGGATCACGCAATCGATCGAGACAACCGTGAGCAGACCGCCGACCGCATGGTCGAGGTCGCGCTCGGCCACTGCAAGATCCTCGAAGACCTCGACTACGGCCCGGGGTTCATCAAGGTCTCTTTGAAATCGACCGACGTGTGGACCAACGTCATGGCGAACCGCAAGTTCGCCGCTGCCCGCGCCTACCCAATCCACCTCGGCGTCACCGAGTCCGGTCCCGTGGAGGCTGGCAGCATCCGCAGCGCAGTGGGCCTCGGCATGCTGCTCGGCGAGGGCATCGGTGACACGATCCGCGTCTCGCTGGCGACCTCAGATCCGCGCGAGGAGGTTCGCGTCGCGCATGAGATCCTCAAGACTCTTGCCTTCCGCAACGAGAGCGCGACGCTGGTCGCGTGCCCGACCTGTGGCCGCCTCGAGTACGACATGGTGCCGACGGTCAAGGCGGTCGAGGCGCACATCGCCAGGCTCAAGGTTCCGATCACCATCGCGGTCATGGGCTGCGTGGTGAACGGACCCGCGGAGGCACGGCACGCCGACATCGGTGTCACTGGCGGCCGCGGCAAGGGCGTGATTTTCAAGAAAGGTAAGATGTACCGCACCGTGCCACAGGAAGACCTGTTGCAAGTGCTGCTGGCCGAGATCGACGCGATCGCGGCAGAACCTCAGCTCCCGCGCTAGCCGCCTCCGGCGGGGCGGCCCCATGCGATTTCATCGATCACTAAACGGGAGCTATTGCCATGAAGCAGGAAATTGAGGAGCAGCAGGATTTCGTGAAAGACATCACCAAGATGTCCGATGACTTCGACCGCTGGTATACCGACGTCGTCCGCAAGGCGGAGATGGCGGATTGGTCCGGGGTCAAAGGCATGATGGTCGTCCGCCCTTACGGCTGGGCCATGTGGGAGGCGATCACGCGCGCCTTCGACGACATGATCAAAGAGAGCGGCCATGAGAACTGGGCGTTCCCGCTGCTCATTCCCCGCAGCTTGCTCGAGAAGGAGGCCGCGCACATCGAAGGCTTCGGGCCCGAGGTCGCGTGGGTGACCAAAGCGGGAGCCGCGATGCAAGAGCTCGAAGAGCCGCTCGCGGTTCGCCCCACCTCCGAGACGATCATCGGGCACCTCATCCGCCGCTACATCCAGAGCCATCGCGACCTGCCCAAGCTCACGAACCAATGGAACAGCGTTGTGCGCTGGGAGATGCGCTCACGGCTCTTCCTTCGCTCTCGCGAGTTCTGGTGGCAGGAAGGACACACATTCCACGCTTCCGCGCAGGAGGCGATGGACGAGGTCGAGCTCATCCTCGGCTACTACCGTTCGGTCGCTGAGGAGTGGTGCGCGGTTCCCGTGCTGGCAGGGAAGAAGTCGCGTTCGGAGACTTTCGCCGGCGCTGTCCACACGCTGACGCTCGAGGGGCTCATGCGTGACGGCCTCGCGCTGCAGATGGGCACATCGCACTATTTCGGGCAGAACTTCGCCCGCGCGTACGACATCTCGTTTTCGAACAAGGACAACGAGCGCGAGCTGTGCTACTCCACCTCGTGGGGCATGAGCACCCGCATGGTCGGCGCGCTCGTCATGGCGCACGGCGATGACTCCGGCCTGGTCATGCCACCCAGGGTTGCGCCCATCCAGGTCGTCATCGTTCCCATCTATCGAGATGCGGACAGTCGCGCGAAGGTCGAGGCGTTCATCGGCGGTTGGACGGCAGAGCTGAAGGCGGCCGGCATCCGGCATCGCATCGACTGGCGCGAGGAGCGGCCCGGCGACAAGTACGCGCACTGGGAGCTGAAAGGCGTGCCTTTGCGTCTCAACGTCGGCTCACGCGACGCCGACGCCGGTCAGGTGGAGATGGTCGACCGCCTTTCGCGAGAGCGAGTGAGCGTGCCCGTGTCAGGCATCGCGCATCGATTGAGGACGGAGCTCGACGCGTTTCAAAAGAAGCTGTTCGACCGTGCCCTCGCGTTTCAGCGGGAGAACACCTTCGAGCTCTCGACGCTCGCCGAGGTCGTGGCGCATTTCAAAGAGCGTGCCGGATTCGTGTGGGTGCTTTGGTGCGGCGACGAAGCATGTGAAGAACGGTTGAAGGCTGAGGCGGGCGGCGTGACGATCCGCACCATCGATCCAGACGCGAAGCCTTCGGGCAAGTGCCTCGTCTGCGGGAAACCGGCCCAATACCGTGTCGCGCTCGCAAAAGCCTACTGAAGAGTTTCCCTCCCTCCGTCGGGGAGAGGACTAGGGTGAGGCACGCTGGTTTAACCGTGGCGTGGTTCGGGCTCCTTTGTGTGCGAGGAATCCTGCTATGGCTCGTGGTCCCTCTAGCATTCTGCGTCTGGCTTCTTGTGTTGACGCCTGCGCGAGCCATTCTCAGGCGCCCTTATGTCGCAGTGGGCAAGGTGATCGGCTGGTTCGACCTGAACCTGATTGCGGCGATTGGGCAAATTTTCATCCGGCCGTTTGGCCGACACCCCGAGTTCACGCCGTGGTCGGCGCTGTCATCGGTCGAGCACCGCGTCAGCCCGATCGATCCCTGGTGAGCCACTAATCAGCCGGTTGGATCCAAAAGTGCCTAATACGCCAGTGGATTCGACGCGTGTGGCGCCAAACGTTCGGAATCCGCTGCCAAAGTAGCCGCCCCGGCTGTCAGCCCGTCGGGTTCTCGAACGCTCCGACCGCCGGCGCGTTCTCGTACATCGACTTGGCCGTGATCACTTTGAGCGAGCCGTTGCCGACCGCATCGAGCACCGCCTCGGCCACGTCGGGGTGGAAGTGCGTCCCCGCGCCCGTCCGCACCTGCTCCACCGCAACCTGCATGGACATGCCTTTCCTGTATGGCCGGTCCGACGTCATCGCGTCGATCGCGTCGGCCGCGCTGACGATCCATGAGTACATCGGCAGCTCCGCGCCCTTGATCCGGTCGGGATAGCCCTTGCCGTCGTATCTCTCGTGGTGTGAGCGCACTATCACCAGCTCATCGGTCAGCATCTTGAGCCCGCTCAGGATGTTGAATCCGACCACCGGGTGCGTCTTCATCTGCACGAATTCCGCGTCGGTGAGCTTCCCGGTTTTCTGCAGGATCGAGTCGGGCACCCCGATCTTCCCGATGTCGTGCAGGCGTCCGCCTCGCTCCAATCGCAGCCACGCTCCAGGTTCCTTCGGCGCGTACTTCATCTGCCGAGCGATCATCAGCGAGTACTGGGTCACTCGTTCGGAGTGGCCGCGCGTGTATGGATCACGGGCGTCGACCGCGTTGGCCAGCGCCTGGAGGGACGAGATGATGACCTCTTCGCGGTCCTGGAAGAGCCGCGCATTGTCGATCGCGACCGCCGCCTGCGACGCCAGCTCCGTCACCAGGTTGCGGTGGTCGTCCGTGAAGATGTGCCCGACCTGGTAGTTGGCGAGGAACAGCACGCCTTGCGGCTTGCCGCGCAGGGTGATCGGCACGCACAGCACCGCCCGAGGGTTCAGCGGGCTGTCGTTCTCGGTTTCGTGCTGCATCGCCTGCGTCACCGAAGTGCCCGTGCTCATGACGTCCCGGCAGATCTCACCGCCAAGGCCCAGCGCCAGGCGTTCCGCGGTGGTGGAGTCCGTGCCGAACCCGCCCTTCAGGACGAGCTTGCCCGAGTCTTCGAGGGCCAGGCAGCCGATCTGGGCCGACGACGCTTTCGCAGCGCCGGCCAGCACCTGTTGCAGGACCTGGTTCAGGTCGAGGGTGGAGGTGGCCGCCTGCAGTGCTTCCTGCAGGTTCTTCAGCTCCCAGATGCTGCGCTGGTTGTTGTCGTACAGCTCCGCATTCCTGACCGCGACCACGCCCTGGTTGCCAAGCGTCGCGAGCACTCGCTCGTCATTCGCGGTCCACTCCCGCTTCTTGACGTCGAAAACCGACAACGTGCCCCACAGGTGTCCGTCCTCCAGCATCGGCATGCAGATCGCGGATTGAAGGCCCAGGGCGGCCAGGTCTGGCGGATTGCCCAGGTCGAAGCTGGTGCTGATGTCGGAAACCTTCGTCGCGCGCCCGTTGAGCATCACCGCACCGACGATTCCCTGGCCGTTTTGAAAGTACATCGCGTTGACGGCTTCCGGAAAGCCGAGCGACATGATCACGGCCTGGTTGCCTTCGGCATTTTTACGAGTCAGCAGGCCGGCGGTGCTCATCGTCACGCGGACCGCGGTCTCCAGCGTCTTCTGCTCGAGGACCTTCGAACCCTGCGTGACGGTGGTCAGCGCCTGCGAGATCTCGCCGAGGGCGTCGAGAGTCGTGTCGAGCTTCGAGGCCTGGCCGGTGACCGCCTGCAGGATGATCGAGTTCTCGAGGGCGATCCCGGCCATGGATCCGAGCTCGTCGAGGGCGGGCAGGTCGCGCTGGGTGAAGCCGGCGGTACCGTTGCGCCCGAGGCATAGAGCACCAATGACCCCGTCGTGGCCGTGGATCGGCGTGAGGGCTTCGTTGACGGCCCCGCCATTCGATTCCGACCGCTGCCCGCTGTAGACGTGCTCGTCCTGCGTGATCAGGCTGCGCAGGACCGCCTCGCCGTCCCGAACCTTCGCCAGCGGTCCTTCGATGGGACCCGCTCCGCCGGCCCCGCCGAGAGTGACGTAAGTCTGGTCGGGCTGGAACATCACCGCGCTGCCCGCATCGAAGCGAATGACCTGCTTGCCTTTCTCGAGCACAAGCCGGATCGTCTCGTCCATCGTCTTGCCGGCCGCCTCTTTGACCAGTTCGTTGAACAGCGAGTAGCGAGCCGATTCCCTCCGCGACAGTGCAACCGCCTGGGCGCTCGCGAGGTGAGCGGCGGCGCGCCTGATCAGGGTGATCGCCAGCCTGCGGTCGTCATCGTCGAAGTCGCCGGCCTTCTTGCCTAGCAGGATGAAGCCGCCGACGTGCTCGCCGAAGTGCATGGGGACCGCCATCAAGCTGGCGACGTGGACCTCATCGGGTACGTAGTTGAAGAGCTCGGCCAGCCCGGTCTGGTCGCTGCCGACGTATTCGCTGCTCGACTCGATCGCACTCAAGAGTGGACCGGCATTCTTCGCGTGGCGTGTCACGGGCTGGGGATGGAGCCGTTCGAGCCCGATTCCGGGCGGCTGCGGCACGAACTGCTTCTCGTCGGCGGTCGAGGCGTAGTAGCAGGCGAGGTCGGCGCTCGCGAGGTGTGCGATGTGCGCCGTGAGCCCCGCGATGTCGCTTAGCGGCCGGGTGTTTTCAGCGTCAGATGTGGCCGCAAGGAACGCTCGATGCCTGTGCTCCAGCTGTCCCCGCAGGTGATCCAGCTCGATGACATGGCTCCTGATCGCGTCTGACAGGCTGCGATAAGCGATGCTCCCGACAAAACCGCCAAGGCCCAGTAGGAGCAATCCCGTGAGATGGACCAGCAGGCCGCTGTCGCGCAGGTTGAACTGGGCCGAGAACAGCACCAGCAAGAGGGCCGCGACACCGAGAGGGACGGAGCCCTTCCAGCTCCGGTTGAGGATTCCGGCCACGAGAGCGAACAGGCCGGCCACGCCCGCCAGGAACGCCGCGAGGCCGGTGCGGCCGGTGACGTTCAGCGACGCGCCGACCAGGACCAGCGCGGCGGCGGCGGCCGAGAACCCGATTCTGAGCGCGAATCTGGCCCTTTCTGAATTCACCGCGATCGAGTCACCACAGCGATGGGTAAGTCTAGGAGCGTGCCCGTAAAGCGGAACCTGGATAAGGAGGGGGGCTAAGGCTCAACAGAGTCATGCCTAAACTCTCACTCAACAGCAGATGACGGTTGCAGAGCTTCTGAAGGTCGCCGACCACCTGGACGCGAAGGGCCAGCAGGTGGTGAGGAAGGCGTATGAGCGCGCCTCGAGCGCCCACACAGGGCAGCGACGCCTGTCTGGCGAGGACTACGTCAACCACCCGCTCGAAGTTGCGGCGATCCTCGCCGACCTGGAGCTCGACGCGCCGACCATCGCCGCCGCCCTTCTACACGACACCGTGGAGGACACCGCGCTCACCGCCGAAGAGGTGGAGCGCGAGTTCGGACCTGAGGTCGCGCGCCTGGTCGACGGCGTGACCAAGCTCGGCCGGATCGCGCTGCGCTCGGATCAGCAGCAGCAGGCCGAGAACATCCGGAAGATGATGGTGGCGATGGCGGAGGACCTGCGGGTCGTCCTCATCAAGCTCGCCGACCGCCTCCACAACATGCGCACCCTCGACCCTCTGCCGGAGGTCAAGCGCCGGAAGATCTCCCGCGAGACCCTCGACATCTACGCCCCGCTCGCGCACCGGCTCGGCATCGGGCAGATCAAGTGGGAGCTCGAAGATCTGGCCTTCCGCAACCTGGAGCCCGAGGCGTACGAGGACGTCGTCAGGCGGATCGCCCGCAAGCGCCACGAGCGGGAGACGCTGGTGTCAGACCTCCGCGAGATCCTCGGGCGAGAGCTGGAGAAAGTCGGCATCACCGCGGAGATCACGGGCCGCCCCAAGCACATCTACTCGGTGTGGCAGAAGATGACCCGCGAGAACAAAGACTTCTCAGAGATCTACGACCTCTCCGCGATTCGCGTGCACGTCGATTCGGTGCGCGACTGCTACGGCGTGCTGGGCGTCGTTCACTCGCTGTGGAAGCCGGTCCCGGGGCGATTCAAGGACTATGTGGCGATGCCGAAGTCGAACGGCTACCAGTCCCTCCACACAACCGTCATCACGCACACGGGCGAGCCCATCGAAATCCAGATTCGAACGCACGAGATGCATCGCATGGCGGAGTTCGGCGTCGCCGCGCACTGGACTTACAAGGAAGGCGGGAAGGACGCGAGCTTCGACCAGAAGCTGTCCTGGCTGCGCAGCCTGCTCGAATGGCAGAACGAGGTGGGGGACGCAGAGTCGTTCCTGGACACTGTCAAGGTCGACCTGTTCCAGGACGAGGTCTACGTGTTCACGCCGAAGGGTGACGTGCTGAACCTGCCGGCGGACGCGTCACCAGTCGATTTCGCCTATCGCATCCACACCGAGGTCGGGCACCGGTGCATCGGCGCCAAGGTGAACGGCCGGATGGTGCCGCTCGACTACGAGCTTCAGAACGGCGAGATCGTGGAAATCCTTACCTCGAAGGGCCCACACGGGCCGAGCCGCGACTGGCTCAACTTCGTCAAGAGCGCCTCGGCCAAGGAACGCATCCGCAAATGGTTCAAGAGCCAGAGCCGCGAGGAGAACGTGGGCAAGGGCCGCGACCTGCTCGACAAGGAGCTGCACCGCATGCATCGCGTCAACCTCGCCGATTTAGACGAGGGAAAGCTCGTCCAGATCGCCAACATGCACAGGTTCAATGCAGTCGACGACTTCCTCGCCGCCATCGGCTATGGCGACCTTTCCCCTCACGCGGTCGTGATGCGAATGGCGCTCACGCTGGACACGCCGGGCGGCGACCTACGGCCTATCCCCCTGATTCCCAACGTCCAGCCGACGCCGCGAGTCCTGGTGCGCGGCGAGAAAGGCGTACTCACGAAAATCGCGCCCTGCTGCCAGCCAGTGCCTGGTGACGCGATTGTCGGTTACACGACGCGCGGCAAGGGCGTGACGGTGCATCGCGTGGACTGCATCAACGCCATCAACGCTCAGGACCAGGCTCGCGTGGTGCCGGTCGACTGGGACTCCGAGGCTACCCACATCTATCCTGTCGCGATCAAGATCGAAGCCTGGGACCGGCAGGGACTGCTTCGCGACATCGCGACCGTGGTCGCGGAGAACCGCGTCAACATGTCCTCCCTCGAGGTCCACGTGTACGACGACAAGACCGCCGTCGTGTCGACCACCGTCGAGATCGACTCCCTCGCGCAGCTCTCGCGGCTGATGGAGAAGCTCGAGGGCGTGAAGGACGTCCACACCGTCGCCCGCGAAGCCTCGTGAAAGCCGGCTCCAAACAAGTTTCGCTGCCCGCTCCGGTTGAAGCCGCCTGGGCGGCACTCGTCTCGGGCGAGCGCAAGGACTGGTACTACCGCCTGACCCCGGAAGGAGAATTCGCCTCAGGGAATCACATTCGGTGGAGTGACCCCGCCGGCAAGTTGGCTGAGGAATCCGACGTCGTTGACGTGAACGCACCTCGCCGCATGGTCCTCAAGACGCGTTTTCTCTTCGCACCGAACTTCGCGGCCGAGGAGCCTCATCTGGTGACCTGGACGATCGAGGAGGCGCCAGGCGGCTGCCGGGTCGACTTTGCCTGGAGCGCCGGCGATGTGGTCGCCGGGCTGTTCGAAGCCGAGGCGGAAAGCATGCTGCGGGGCCTACGCCTGGCGCTTGACCCCGCGGAGCAGGCCGCACTGGCCCGTCTTCCGGAAATCGGCGACATCGAGGTGCAAGACGTAACACCGGAGCGGGTAGGGGAGTACCAATCGTTCTTTGACGACCACGCATTTCGGGATTACCCGGCGTGGCAGTCGTGCTACTGCATGGAGACCCACCGCACACAGAGCGACGACGAGTGGGCGGGGCGGACTGCCGCCGAAAACCGCCGCGACATGACCAGCATGATCAATCGAGGCGAGGTGACGGGGCTCCTGGCATTCGTCGACGGAAAGCCTGTCGGCTGGTGCAACTACGGTGAGACGACAAGGCTGGCCGGCCTGATCCAGCGCTTCGGTTTGCAAGCTGCCGACCACGAAGGTGTCGGCTCGGTGGCCTGCTTCGTGATCGCCGCTCCATATCGCGGCCACGGCGTCGCCTCGCGGCTTCTCGACGCCGCTGTCGACCGCTTGAGCAAGCGAGGGTTGAGAGCGGTGGAGGCCTATCCGTCCCGCGACGACGACTCGGCTCAGGGCAACTATCGAGGGCCTCTCAGCATGTATCTGCGCGCCGGCTTCGAGGTTTTCCGCGAGACCAAGCGGTACACCTTCGTTCGCAAAGTGCTGTGAGGGTCCGCATCGAGGCCACGGCCGACCGTCAGTTCGGCACCAACTCGTACCTCGTCGAGGACGAGGACACGAAAGATGCAGTCGTGATCGACGCCAACCTCGAGCCACAGCTGATGATCGACCTGGTCCGCGGCCGGCAAATAGAGGTCAAGGCGATCCTGCTCACTCACACCGACATCGACCATGTCGCGGGCTTGCCGGCTCTCCTTGCGGCTTTCGGACAGATCCCCGTTGCGGTGCACGACGCGGAAAGGGAATTCGTCGCCGAAGGCAAGCCGATGCGCCGGGAGTTCGGAGCGTCGTTGGACGCGATCGAAAACGTGGAAAGCCTCGTCGAGGGAGAGACCTATCGCGCCGGCTCGCTCGCTTTCGAGGTGATGCACACGCCAGGTCACAGCCCGGGCGGCGTCTCGCTGAAGATCGGCGACAACATCTTCACCGGCGACGCATTGTTCGCCGGCTCCATCGGCCGCTCGGACTTCGCCAACTCCAATGGCGAAGCGCTGCTGGAAGGCATCCGCGCCAAGCTGCTCTCGCAACCGGACGAGCACGTCGTGTACAGCGGACACGGGCCGGCGACCACCATCGGCCGCGAACGCCGGACGAATCCTTTCCTGACTTAGTCCCGACCATTTCCGCCGAATTGGCTGTATCCGTCGCGGTCGGCTCAAGGGGTCAACGCAACACCTCGTGAGATCACGAACCAAGGGCGCCAATGAGCAGAGCAGAAAGAAAGGACATTGCAAATGAAGAGGGTGTTGGGTCTCGCCTGGGTTTAGTCGTGGGCGCCATGGCGGGAAAGGCCCGCCTGGCCGGCCAAACCGGCCTGGAAACCTGGATTCGACACGTCTGGCACCAAACGCGCCTTTGAACTCGCCGATTCGACACGTCTGGCACCAACGGTGCCTTTGAAAGGACGAAAGCCCGCGAGGATGGGCGCTGACGGTAGCCGGTGTTGCGCCCACCGCATGAGACCACCGTCCGGGATATGACTATTCCCGCCGAATTGGCTGTGTCCAGACCAGGCGGTACCTCTGCTTAGTGCCTCGACAAGGTCAGGACGACGATCAGAGCCGGCCCCAACAGGATCAGCCACAGCGTCGGGAAGACGCAGCCGACCGTGGGCAGGAGGATCTTCAGTGACGCCCGCGCGGCTTCCGTGCGAATCTTGAGCCTTCGCTTGACACGCATCTGAGCCGAATGCGCGGCGATCGTGCGTGCGATCGGCACACCGGTGCGCTCAGCGTGAAGGATGCCGCGCACCAACGAGGTGAAGTCGTCGACGCCTGTCGCCTCCGCCATCTCCACCAGCGCGTCAGCGCGCGCACGCCCGAGCTCCATCTCGCGCAGCGCCCGAGCGACGAGCAACGTAAGCGGACCTTCCTGGTGACGCACGAGCTGTTCGAGCGCTCGGTCGAGTCCTAGGCCTGCCTCCATGCTGATGGCGACGACGTCCAGTGCGTTGGGCAGCGTCGCCTCGATCTCTGCCCGACGTTGGCGGACGAGCTGGTCCAGCCAGACCACCGGCAGGTAGAAGCCGAGCGCCACTCCGACAAGGAGGGCGATCCCGATCGCCACCGGCGAACCGATGAGCACGCCGAGCCCGAGGCCGAGTGCACCAAGACCTGCTGCCGCGGCGATGCGCAGCGCCTGCATGCCGGCAGGGTCGAGCCCGGCCGGGTTGCCGACGAAATCGAGCTGCCGGCGGAAGTTGGATGCCTGAGCGGTTGGAGTCAAACGCGTGAGCTGGTTCGTGAACCAGCGCCGCAAAGGGGCGAGGAGCCGTTCACCAATTGGTTTCTCCAGCTCCAGGGCAACTGCGCTCTGACCGAGGCCGATCTCCTGACGGGCGAGTCGCGCCCTGGCCAGCGTCGTCGCGTCGCCTGCGCGGGACGAGATGATCCCCGAGACAAGCAGCCATACACCTATGGCGGCGATAGCCCCGACGGCCAGGACGAGAGGCAGATTCATGTGATCGCCGTGAGCCGGCGGATGAAGAAGTTGCCGAACGCCAGCATGACCCCCGCGACCGCAAGCAGGAACCAGCCGATCGGATCGACGAACATCGGCCGGAAATACGAGGGGACGAGGAAATACAGGCCAAGAGCGGCGGCGATCGGCAGCAGCGTGATGATCAGAGCGGAGGCGCGGGACTGAGCCGTTGCGGCCAGGGTCTCTGCGCGCATCTCCGCACGCTGCTTCATCGTGTCCGCGAGTGTGATCAGGATCGCGGGCAGATCACCGCCGACCGAGTGCTGAATCGTGATGACCATGACGACGAGCCGCAGGTCGGTGCTCCCGATGCGCTTCACCATGTTGCCGAGCGCGCTCTCAATCGAGGCGCCGAGCTCGATCTCCCTGCGCGCCAGCGCGAACTCATCAGACACCGGCGGACCCGCGTTCTCCGTCACCGCCCGCAAGGATTGAGTGGTGGATTGGCCTGCCTTCATGGAGTTCGCCATGAGCTCCATCGCGCGCGGCAGGCCGTCTTCGAACTGTGCCAGCCGGTGCCCGCGCCGGTTGCGCAGGTACAGCGCAGGGAGCGCGAAACCAACGAGGGCGAGGATGAGCATGGGAGCTGAAATTCCGAACCGGAGCAGCGCCAGCACCGCGAAAATCACCGCCACTCCCACCTGCACCAACCTGAACTCATACGGGCGAAGCTGGATGTCCGCACTCGCCAGGTCGGCCGCGAGCGAGTTCGCCTTCTGGTTGGCGGCGATCCACACAGGCGCACCCGTCGGCTCGAATCGCCTGCGCAGCTGCTCACGAACGTCGGCCAGGGTGCGATAAGTGACGCGCGCGCTCGGCCCGCCCCTAGCCGCCTGCCGCGCACCGGCGACAACGCCATACACCACCAGGCCGACTCCGATGGCGGCGACGGCGGCGACGAAGATGACGACAGGGAGCATGTGTCAGGGGCCGGTGAACTGCCAGCGCTTGTTCACCTCTTTGGGGCCCACGCCACCCGGCCTCGGGCACGCTGGATCCGGCTGGCTCGGCGCGGCCGCGTAGTCCTTGAAGGATTCGAGCGTGTATTTCAAGACGGCGTTGTTCTGGAGCCAGAAGAGATACTCGGCGTCACACGCGGTCATCAGCAGCGTGAGGCTACCCGCGATCTGGGAGTTGCTTGCGGGCTGGTTCACGGGACCAACCCTGATGATGTTGAGGTCGCGGAAGACCGTGCGCACCACAGATGCTCCGCCTGGGGCGAAGATCGAAGTGTTTATGGTGGCGAGCATGGTGATGCGGTCACCGACCTGGGGGTAGCCGCCGACGCCAACCAATTCACTGGTCGGAATGGTGACCGCCACGTAACCCGACGGGATGGGAAGGTACGCGGCGTCGCTGCTGCTCAGGAGGTCGGCAGACCCGGCGATCACGTTGGCCGTGATCGGCGAGCCCTGGGGGATGTCGACGCGAGCGACCTTGCCGGCGACGAGGTTCATGTCGGTAAACGATTGGGGTGGCGCCGGGTTGTAGGGGCTCAGCTGCAGGTCCGAGGCCTGGATCTTGATCCGGGCGCTGATGTTCGTCTTGGCCACGACCACCTTGTTGCCGGTTACGGACGCCGGCACCAGCGAAAGGCTGGCGAGACCTGCTGCTGTGGCAAAGGCAAGAACCGCGAGGATCGCGCCGACCACGATGTACAGGCGTCCCCGGCGGGGCCGGGCGGTCTCAGGTGTGGCGATGGACATCTAGCTGGGGCTGCAGCTTGGCATGGTGCGCCAATTGGTGCAACTCACTCGACGAGAACCGCTTCCACAAGCGCGGTGCCAATTCCATAGTCGCCGCCGATGGCAATCGCCGCACCCGCGGCGGCGGAGATGGTCAGGTTGCCGCAGAAGACGGAGCCTGCGATCGTCGACGTTCCGTTCACGGTGTCCGTGCAAGTGCCCGGCCAGTAGACCGATCCAAGCAGCCAGTGTTTGGCTGCGGCGCCCTTGATGGCGATCTGTCCAACATTGCTCGCCGGGGCCCAGATCAGTACGTTGGTACAAGAGCGATCACCTGCCGGGAGACACCAGGTCGACAGGGGCCCGAGACAGCTCGCCGCGTCGCCCGCTGGCGCGCTGGAGCAGGGGGCGGCGAACCAGGTGAGGTTGTTGGGCGAGTCCGCACCGGCATTCGGCGGGCATGGCGACAGCGAGCAGGGTGGAGATCCGAACTGGCAAGGCGCCGAGCAGAGGGTCCCGCCGCCGACCGCGCATGTTCCGGAGGAGAACCCGGCCTGGTTGACGAACTCCAGCGTCACATCGCGGGCGAGCAAGGTGGCGCCATTGAGGCAGATTCCGCCCCCGCTCGTGAAGTCGGTGCCGCTCCAGCCGTTGAAGTAGTAGAACCCCGGGTCAAGCACCGCACCCGAACCGCCACCTCCGCCGCCGGCAGGCTTGAACGTCGCGATCACCATTGCCCAGGTCGTGGCCGAGGCGTAGTTCGGAGTCTCGCTTGCGACGCCCGCCGGGAGGTCTAGCCGGTAGTCGGAGCTGAAGCCGTTGCCGGGGTCGTTGTTGAGGCTGTTCCATCCGGCGCCAGGGGTGTATGGGTTGCCGCCGCCCAGGTCGACAAAACCGTTGTTCGTGATCACCAGCTCGTTGGCCACCGACGTGGCTCCGCCGGTGGAGATGGTCGGATTTGTTACCGGCGAGCTGACGGTCAAAGTGCCGGTCTGGTCCAACGGAGACGCGGTCACAACTCCCGACCACTCGCTCATCTGTGCGAAGGCGCTGAGGGACGTCGGGTTGACGCCAAAGTCCGCGCTTGCGATACCGCCAGGGTTGTTGGGGTAATACCAGATCTCCGTGTGCGCGGTGTCGCTCAGAAATGCTCCGCCGGGGACGGCGGAAACCCAGCCTGCCGGCGCCGTGAACGGTTTCTTTGAAGGGCTGGTGGTGGAGCGGAGGGTGGCGACCAGCAGCGTGCCCGCCTGGCTGTTGGAGGGCAAGGTCGCGGTGACTGTCGTGCTCGAAGGTCCGGCTTCGGGCCCCGTCTGCCTGTTGGAGATGCCACCGCCACCCCCGGTGAGCAAGCTCGGGTTCAGGTACCCGTAACAGCTCGGTTTGAAGTGATAGAAGCCGCTCGGATCGATGGCTGGAACAGGACCAAGCCCGGTCGCGACGGTGGAGCCGCCGACGACGATGTTTGGATACATGGCCCCGGCGGAGCAAGCCGCGCCGCCGGTTCCCTGGAGGGTCCCGACGGCGACGGGGTCTAGATTCGGCTCTGGAGGAAGGTTTGTCGACACTGGCGGAGCCGGCTGAGGTCCCGTGCCTGCCGCGCAGGGATTTGGATTTATCGCCTTGTCCCCGGCCAGAAGGTACGAGGTGGCCCCACCACACGCTGGCGTGATGCGGCCGCTCAGCTCATATCCGTCAGCGCAGATCGCGCTTGACGAGCCGCTGTTTGAGCCCGCGCTGCACGTGCCGGGTGCGGTCCAGCTCTGACCATCGGTGTAGACATTCATGTTGCCGAGGTCGGAGTACGTCGCTGACGCTGCGTCAAATCGAGAGTGCGCGTAGAGAGCGCAGGTTCCACCGCGCGCGATCAGGCTCTGCGTGAAAACGCTGCCGCCGGCATTCACCTGGCCGCTGCCGCAGGTGAGCGTGGTGGCTCTTATCGCCGGTACCGAACCCGCGAGCTGCTGCGCCACCGCGCGTCGCGTCACCGAGGTGGTGGTCTTGCCGACCTCGCCGCCGAACGCGATGGGTAGTGTGAGGGTCAGGATCACCTCGACCTGCTGCTGGTGTGACTGGTACGGGTAGTTGTACGTCGCGCTGAGCCCGCCGGCGAAGCTGCGGGTGGCGGTGTACGGCGCGGTGCACGAGGCCCCATTGATAGGCGTGATCGGGACGGTGCCAATTCGCGTCCGCTGCGTGCCGAGAAAGGTGTCGGCTTCCGTGATCACGGCCGTGGCCTTGGCGAGATCGCAACCAACGCCGATCTTCAAAGCCGAGTCCAGCGCAGCCTGGTCGGCGAGCTGCTGGAGCTGGTTCCTCTGCCATTCGACGGAGCCGGCAAGGAGCACGAGCGCCGCAGACCCGATGAGAGCGAGCAGTGACACCGCCACCAGCACCATCACCTGCCCGGACTGCGATCTGCGCATCAGTACTCCATCCGGACGACGGTCTGAGAGTCGAACGTGATCACCGTCGGGATGCCCAGGAACTTCGCCATCACGGGCTGCCAGTTGAGCTTCAGGTCGACGACCGCGAGCTGATGGCCTGACGTGCGCACGGCGGCGCCGTTGGCCGCCGCACAGCTGGGACAGCTGAATCGCGGATTAGGACCGCCCGCCGAATCCAGCTCATAGATGAAGACGTAGACGGTGTTTGCGGCAGTGCCCGTGAGCGTGATGGTGCCGGGCTGCGTGGTGCTCGGGACCACATTCCAGGAGCCGTACCCCGGCAGGGCCGAGATGGAGCCTGAGTCTGCGTAATTGACCGACACGCCCAACGCGTCCAGCTGGTGCGCACCGTTGATCAGCGGGCCGAGCGAACAGGGGGTGGGGGTTAGCGCCGTGCAGTCGGGAGGCAGCGTGTTGGAGCCGCTGTAGTAGGCGAGTGCCGCTTGACGCGCTGTGTCGCGCGACGCGCCCTGAAGCAGCGCATAGAGCAAGAGCCCGCGACCCATGTCGACACTGCCGCCGATCAGGAGCAGGACGACGGGGGCGACCAGGGCGAACTCGACCAGAGCCTGCCCCTGGGCTCCCCACCGTGTGGGGAGGTCCCGCCACGATCGCGAAGCGATCCTCGCGGGGGAGGGGGTCGTGCGCCTGGTTCTCACCAGGACGTCGTGGCGCGGCTCGACCCGGATATGGTGATTCCGCCTCCGAGAAGATTGAGGTCGCTGAAGGTGTAGTACACGTAAACGTCAACCTCGGACTGGTAAAGCGTGGTCACATTGCCGGTGCAGTTGGCGCTCGACCCGCAGTACACCGCGACCACCGCCTGGCCCGCCGCGGGCGTCGTGTAGTCAGTACCGGCGGCAAACGGTGGGGGATGGCCGACCTGGGTAACCCCGGCCGGGCAATTGAACGTCGGCACGACCGAGACAAGGTCGGCCTTGATCAGGTTGCACATGTTCGTCAAGCCAGGGCCGTTGGTCGTCGAGGTCTTGCCCGCCACGTACCGCGCGCCGTCGCGGGCCGCATCCGAGGTCGCCACCGCGAAGGTATACGCGCGACCTAGCTCGATGGTGCCTGCGACGAGCAGCACGAGAATGGGGACGCTGATCGCGAACTCGACCATGGCCTGACCCCGCCCCTTTCTCCACTTGCCGGGACGGGCCCCTTCCCCGCTTGTGGGGAAGGTGGCCTGGAAGGCCGGATGGGGAGGTGGGATGGCTCTAGCCATCCATCTTCAGGTTCTTGAGAATCACCCGCGCCAGCTCCGTCGAGCCTCGAGAGACCAGCGAGTTCGGGTCACGCAGCAGAACCAGGCCGCCCGCCAGGGCCGCCTCCTCCGGCCTGGAATCGTCGTAGCCCACCGTGACCGACATCTTCTTGCCGAGGATCGACTCCACCGCCGCCCGGTCGAGCGGCGGATGAGGCACTCGCTGGTTGAGGACGAGCTCGATCCGGCTGTCGGGCACGTTGAGGATGTCGCGGAAGACCGCGAGCGAGCGTCGCGCGTCTGTCATCGCGGCGATCTCGGGCGGGATGACGACGATCACGCACTCTGCGCGCTCGAGCACCGCCAGCGCTGTTTCGCCGAGCGATGTGCCGAGGTCAACGACGATCATCCGCTGCCAGCTCACGACCACGTCGAGCACCCGGCCGGTCAGCTCGCCGGTCATCAGGTCGACCTCTTCCGGGCGAAGCGTCCCTGGCAGGACGCCCATTCCCGAGCGGTGGTAGACGATGCCGCCGCGCAAGGCGATCTCGAAATCGGCCTGTCCGGTCTTGGCAGCGCTGGCCATCGAGCCTGTGGCGATAAGGTCGGCGAAGAGCGCCGCGTGACCAAACGGTGCAGACATGTCGGCCAGGAGCACCGCGCGCGGGAACTTGCGGGCGAGGGCGGCCGTCGTGTTGACAGCCAGGGTGGTGACGCCCGAGCCTCCCTTGGCGGAGAAGAAGGCCACGATCGGGGCTGAGGTGCGCGACTTGATCTGGACATCGGCTGCATCGACGGCGGACAGCTCCTGCTCCCAGAGCCGGTCGAGATTCAGCGCAACTTTCTCAGCGTCCGGTCCCAGACCCTCGAGGAGCCCGTCCCGATCGAGGGTCAGGAGAACGGCGTCGGTCAGGCCGAAGATGCTCGTAACGAACCGGTCCTTGGTGCGGGGGGCGGGGAGGATGACCAGGTCTCCAGGCGATGGGCGTCGCGTCAAGAGCACCTTGCCGGAGCCGTCAGCGACCGACTCCTCGACCTGCCCCGAGGCAAGAAACACCACGACGTCGCCCCCGTCGGCGTTCAATCGGAGCGTATCCCGCGCGGTCAGCCCGACCGGGCGCATGCGTCGAGCGACAGCCCGCAGCGTGCCGTCGTGGAGGTCCGCGAACGCGGAGGACATCTCCAGGATGCGGATCCGCAGCTGCAGGGCTGAGGGCGACTGATCGGCGGCGGGCTCGCTGCTGGCACCCACCTGGTGTGGCTAATCCTCCCGGGCCCGATAGGCTTCGTGAACCTCACGAGCGGGCAATTTGTCGATAATGTACCAACGTCCCCCCGATTCGACCGCTCATCCCAGTAAAAGCTTTGAACACGAGGCCCACGGCCGAGATCGATCTGCAGCGCCTGACCAAGCGGTCAGGTGCCCATTCCCGCGCTCCACGCTCACGTGTGGCCGGCCGGGTTGAGCGGGTCCTTAACGCCGTTTTGGCCGGCGAAGAAACGGACCCGCTAAACATCGGTGCAGCCGAGCTGCTGGCCGAGCCTGGCCCGGTCGCTGAGGTCATCGAAGCCGCGCTCGTCCAGGCAGGCCCGGGGCTGACCGGCCAGTGGCGGCTCACCCAACCGTTCCGGCGGTCCAACGTGAGCGACGAGCTCGTCAATGCCCTGGTCAGCCCGAACCCGCTGACGCGGGCTGCCGCCGCGCAGCTTTGCGGCGCGTTGCGGCTCACCGAGTCGGTTTTATGGATCGAGGACATGCTTCGGGACAAGAACCCAAAGGTCCGCGACTCGGCGGTCCGGGCCCTCGGCCGCATGGGAGGACGTCGAGCTGTCGAGTCGCTGATGACTTCGATCGACATGATCGCCATGCACCGCCTGGCGATCACACTCGCCCAGGCCGCCACGGACATGGACATCGAGCTTCTTATGCGCCAGCCGGCAAGCGAGAAGGCGGCCGTGGTCACCGTGCTCGCCTGCGGTTTGAGACATGACCACCTGCGGGTCCCGCCTCTTCTGGGCATCGCGCACAACAGCCGGTGGCCGAAGGCGGTGCGGCTTGCCGCTTGCCTGTCGCTTGGCATGATCGGGGGCAAGGGCGCGGCTGACCTGGGCGCCCTTGCGGATCTCGACCCGGACGCCGACATCAAGAACGCTGCAACCCGAGCCAGGCTGCGCCTGGAGCGGTCCGCACAGCCGGAATCGGCATGAAGCTTTCAGAGCGGTTCGACCGCCGGTATCAGCAAACGCCCGTCGCGGTCGCGCCTCCGCCTGAGCCTGTCACCACTCAGATCCCGGTGCTCAAAGACGGCGCATCCCCCGCGGCACCACCGCCTCCTGAGCCGCTGCACACCAACGAGGCATCCGCGCTCCTGAGCCCGTCGCTCACAGTCGCCAAGGGCGAGATCCACTCCCTTCTGCTCAGCCGGCACGCCGCGGCGATCGACATCAACAACCGGGCCGGCATCAGGCGCCTGTTGATGCAGCTGACCGAGGACCACTACCGCTCCAAGCCGCCGGCCACCCTGGTCACGCCGGCCGACAAGGAGCGCCTCGTCGAGATCCTCTTCGACGAGGTCATCGGCCTTGGTCCGCTCGAGTCCCTCCTGCGCGACCCCGAGGTCAGCGAGATCATGGTCAACCGGCCCGAGCAGATCTTCGTCGAGCGACGCGGACGGATCGAGCTCACGAGCCTCGCGTTCGAGGACGAGGACAGCCTGCGGCGGGTGATCGACAGGATCGTTTCCACTATCGGCCGGCGCGTCGACGAGTCTGAACCGATGTGTGACGCGAGGCTCAAGGATGGGTCGCGCGTGAACGTGGTGATCCCGCCGGTGGCGATCTACGGGCCGTGCCTGACGATTCGAAAGTTTGGTCGCGAGGTGCTGTCTCCGGAGAAGCTCGTCATGGCCGGCGCAGCAACCGAAGCGATGATGGAGTACCTCGACACGGCGGTGAAGACCCGGCTGAACATCATCGTGTCGGGCGGCACAGGCTCGGGCAAGACGACGCTGCTGAACGTGCTGTCGGGTTTCATTCCCGCGACCGAACGCATCGTCACATGTGAGGACGCGGCCGAGCTGCGGCTGCGACAGGTCCACGTGATCAGCCTCGAGTCGAAACCGCAAAACGTCGAGGGGCGGGGTGCGATCTCAATCCGCGACCTGGTGCGCAACTGCCTTCGCATGCGGCCTGACCGAATCATCGTCGGCGAGTGTCGCGGTCCGGAAGCGCTGGACATGCTGCAGGCGATGAACACCGGCCACGACGGATCGATGAGCACCTTGCACGCAAACAACCCGCAGGACGGCCTCAATCGTCTCGAGACGCTGGTCCTGCTTGCCGGCACCGAGCTTCCTTCACGCGCGATCCGCAGTCAGATCACGTCCGCCGTCAACGTCATAGTGCAGACCGCGCGGCTGCGCGGTGGAGCTCGCAAGGTGATCAGCGTCGCGGAGCTGATCGGGTTGGTCGACGGCGAAATCTCGATCCACGAGATCTTTGCCTTCCGCCAGGTTGGCGTGACCCCCGACGGCCGCGCGGTCGGCTTTCACACCGCGACCGGCGCCCAATCGATTTTCAAACAGCACTTCCTGTCCAATGGCGTTCAGCTGCCGGACGCGATGTTCGTGCCCATGCCTCAGCCTGCGCCGGACAAGCTGTACTGACGATGGGAGACATCGAGGATATGCACAAAGCAGCTCACCCAGCTCAGAAGGCGGGCGTGCTCGATGCCGAGCTGCTCGCGGACTTCGGGCACCAGGTGCGCAACCAGTTGAACGCCGTGGTCGGGGCGGCCGGCCTGCTCGCGACCAGCGCCACGTCGAGCGAAGAAAGGGAGCTCGCCTCGATCGTGGAGATCGGCGCCGAGCAGATCGCGAGACTCGTAGACGACGTCCTCGACGCTGCCACCATACAGAGCGGCGAGTTCGAGCTCGCCCTGCATCCGTTCAACGTCCGGGCCAGCGTCGAAAGCTGCATCGGTTTGGTCGCCGAGACCGCTGGAGCGAAGGGCATCGACGTTTCGTTCCAGGCCGCCCCCGATGTGCCGAGCGTGATCGTCGGCGACTCACGCCGGCTCGAGCAGATCGTGCTGTCGCTGCTGCACGGTGCGGTGGAGCGAACCTACCGAGGAGGAGTCGCAGTCGAGCTCGGCTTCGAGGAGAAGGGCGGGCTGGTCGCCCTTCACTTCACGATTCGCGACACAGGGCGCGGGATCCCGGCCCGGATCCTTCGTGGAGGTCTCGATGGCGTGACGAATCCTCGCGACGTCCTCCAGCCCGGCGACCGGCTGGCCGTCCTGAGCCTTGCCACGACAAAACAGCTCGTGGCGATGATGGAAGGCGAGCTTCGCGTCGAGCAGGGCGGCGTCGAGGCGGGACCTGATGCGGGCACGTCATTCAGCTTCACGATCCTGGCCGAGGTCCTCCCGGCTTCAGTGACCACGACGCAGCTGACGCTCGAGGCCATGCGCGTCCTGGTCGTGACCACCGATCCCACCGAGCGACGCGTGCTCGCCCTGCAATCCGAGCAGTGGGGCGCCACCGCGACGGCGGTGACGCCTGAGGAGGCGCTCGCCACGGTGAAGGCGGGCCACCCGTTCGACATCGCTGTCGTCGAGCACCGTCCCCCCGACATCGATGGCCTTGGTCTGTCGACCTTTCTCCGCGCGATGAAGCGCCCTGATCAGCTGCCTATCGTGCTCATCGCGGTGGCAAACCCTGGCCCAGAGGTTGCTGAGGCGAACGACAGCGGCGTGATCCAGGCCACGTTGACCAAGCCGGTTGTGGCGCGCACCTTGCACGACGTCATGGTCCAGGTCGGCGTGCACGCCGCGCCGGCGTCGCCGCCCGCGCCGGAAGCCCCCCGGGAGTCTGATGGGGCGCTTCGCGTCCTGATCGCGGACGACAACGCCTTGAACCAGAACCTGCTGAAGCGGCTCGTCGCCAAGCTCGGCCACAGCGTCGACGTCGTCTCCAACGGACGGGAGGCGGTGGCTTCGGTGGCGCAGCAGCCCTACGACGCGGTTCTGATGGACGTGCTCATGCCGGAGATGGATGGTCTGACGGCGGCCGAAGCCATCTGCCGCCGCTGGCCGCGGGGGAGCCGGCCAAGGCTGATCGCGCTGACCGCCATGGCCGGGCCAGGCGACCGAGAACGCTGCCTAAAGGCAGGCTTTGACGATTACATGAGCAAGCCGGTGCACGTGGACGAGCTGGTCGAGGCGTTCGGGGCTGCGGCCGGCTATCGAACGACCCGGGAAAGGGCCGGGCTCTAGTCCTTCAGCCGCCTCTCCAGCAAGTTTTCGCGCCCTTCCTTTCGTGACGCGCGCGCCTCGAGATACACGACGATGATCACGATCACGCCGCCCAGGACCATCAATCCACCGAGCGACGCGGCGGTGTCGCCGTGAGGCTGGGCAATGATCTGGATCATGGCGGCGCCGAAGACGAGGATGTAGCTGATCCCGAGCAGCCTTACCCGCGGCGCCACTGCGGTGTCCGCGCCTCCACGCCACGGCCGCTTGCCAATGATTAGAAGATAGGCCCCCATGATCAGCGCGAGCGCGGCGAGCGCAATCGACACGATCTGGACGATGGCGGTAGTCACCGGCGACTGATAGTAACCGTAGATTCTTACAATCGTCACTCTTATGTCACGCTCCGAACCGATCAAAGCCGCCCGCGGAGTCCGGGACATCCTTCCGGCGGCCGTCCCCCTATGGAGGCAGGCGGAGCAGGGTGCTGCCGACGTGGCGACGAAGTTCGGCTATCAGGAGATCGGGACGCCGATCATCGAGCAGCTCGAATTGATCCAGCGCGTCGGCGAAGAGACCGACGCGGTCGCGAAGGAGCTCTACCGGCTGGAAAAGCGAGGTTCTCAAAACCTGGCGCTCCGGCCCGAAGCAACCGCCGGCGTCGTCCGCGCCTACTTCGAGGGCGCGTTGAACCAGGGTCCCCAGCCGACACGCCTTTATTTGATCGGTCCGATGTTCCGCCATGACAAGCCGCAAAAGGGCCGGTATCGCCAGTTCTCCCAGTTCAATGTCGAAGTCATCGGTGGTGCAAGTCCGGGATTCGACGCGGAGGTGATCGAGCTGGCGAAGAGCTGGCTGAATGAGGTCGGCTTGCATGATTTGCGCCTCGAGCTGAACTCCATCGGCGACGCCAAGTGCCGACCGGCTTACCTCGAGCGCCTGAAGGATTACTACAGACCTTTCAAGTCGCAATTGCACGGCGACTCACAGTTGCGTCTCGAACGTAATCCGTTGCGATTGCTTGACTCGAAGCTCGCCCATGAGCAGGCGTTCAAGGCCCAGGCGCCAAAGATCACAGAGCACTTGTGCGACGAATGCGCCGCGCACTGGACGGCTGTGCGGCGACTGCTGGACTCGGCGAGCATCAGGTATGAGGTGAATCCTTACCTTGTGCGCGGCCTTGATTACTACACGCGCACCGTCTTTGAGTTTTATCCCGGTGGTGCGGCGGGGCAGCAAGACGCTCTAGCTTCGGGGGGCCGCTACGACGGCCTTGCGGAAGAAGAGGGATGGCCGCCGACTCCGGGCGTTGGATTCGCCGGCGGCATTGACCGGGTCGTCGACTTGATGGCAGCCGGCGGTCAGGCGGCCGTAGAAAGACCGGCGGCAGATGTCGTCGTCTTGCCGGACGGAGAGTTGTCCGTCGAAGCAGCGGAGGTAGCCCGCCTCTGCCGTGCAGTCCGTTCCGTGGCTGTCGATTACGAATCGCGGAGCCTGCGCGCGAAGATGAAGTGGGCGAACAAGCTCGGTGCGAAGTGGGCCGTGTTGCTCACGTCTGAGAGCGCCAAACGGCGTACCGCGCAGCTCAAAGAGATGGCGAGCGGGGAGCAGGCCGAGGTCGCGTGGGCAGACCTCCCGGCCAAACTCGCATGAGCGGATTCACTGCCCCGCATTGCGGTTCGCTGCGCGCGACTGACGTCGGCCGCGTGCTCGAGCTCTACGGCTGGGTTGCGCGTCGGCGCGACCATGGCGGTCTGATCTTCATCGACCTGCGCGATCGCTGGGGAGCAGTGCAGGTGGTTTTCAACCCGACGAACGCTCCGCAAGCCCACGCCGCCGCCTCTGAACTGCGCGCGGAATACGTTGTTCGCGTCAAAGGCACTGTTGGCCGGCGCCCGGCGGGCTCCGAGAATCCACGCATGGCAACGGGCGAGGTCGAGGTGACTGCTTCCGAGGTCGAGGTCATCTCCACAGCGAAGACTCCTCCGTTTCAGATTGAAGACGACGTCGACGCCGACGAAGCAACGCGGCTCAAGTATCGCTATCTAGACCTTCGCCGGCCGCGCATGCAGAGGACGATGGAGTTGCGGCATCGCGTTGTTCAGACCATCCACCGCTATATGGACGCCAACGAATTCGTAGAAGTCGAAACGCCGATGTTGCTCAAAGGCACACCTGAAGGCTCACGCGATTTCATTGTTCCGTCGCGTCTGCACCCGGGCAATTTCTTCGCGCTGCCCCAATCCCCACAGCAGCTCAAACAGTTGCTCATGGTGGCCGGTATGGCTCGCTACTACCAGATCGCGCGGTGTCTTCGGGACGAAGACTTACGTGCGGATCGCGTAGTCGAGATTACCCAGCTCGATGTCGAGATGTCGTTCTGCACCGAAGAGGACGTCTTCTCGTTGATCGAAGGTCTGTGGGCGAAGGTCTGGAAAGAGGTGGTCGGTGTTGAAATCGAAACCCCATTCCTGCGTCTCGACATGCAGGAGTGTTTGCTGAAGTACGGCACCGACAAGCCCGACCTGCGGTACGAGCTTGAGATCGCTGACGTCAGCGACGCATTGCGACAGACCGGTGCCACCGTCCTACGTGGAGCGCTGGACGCAGGCGGTGTCGTGCGCTGCCTGGCTGTGCCGGGCGGTAAGGACATGAGTCGACGCGAGCTCGACGAGCTCACATTGCTGGTCAAAGGTGCCGGCGCAAAGGGCTTGGCGTGGGTCCCCGGACCACTCGACCGGCATCTCGCCGAAGGCGAGATCGCGGCGATCAAAACGGCCGCAGGCGCAAACCCCGATGATCTCGTCCTTCTAGTGGCTGACCGACGAAGGAAAGCGGAGACGGTGATGGGCCTCTTGCGTCGGGAGATTGCGCGCCGGCGCAAGTTGATCCGCCAGGGCGAATGGAAATTCTTGTGGGTCTACCCGATGTACCTCTTCGAGGAGGACGACCTCGGCAATTTGACCTACGGCCACCATCCCTTCACGTCGCCGTGGCCAGAGGACATGGGGCTCTTGAATGAGCGTCCATACGATGTCCGGGCGAAGGCATATGACTGCGTCCTGAACGGAGTCGAGATCGCGGGCGGCAGCATTCGGATTCACGAACGAGAGCTGCAGGAGAGGGTCTTCGAGATTCTCGGGATGAGTCGCGAGCGCATCCGGGCCCAATTTGGACACCTGCTGGATGCGTTCGAATACGGTGTGCCACCGCACGGTGGAATCGCATCCGGCATTGACCGTCTGATGATGGCAATCATCGGAACAGAAAACATCCGTGACGTGGTTGCGTTTCCGAAGACACAAAGCCACCAGGACCTGATGCTCGGCGCCCCAAGCCCAGTCGATCCTGCACAGCTCGAAGAGCTCCATATCCGGGTTGTTCCGGCGAAGAAGCCCACGTAGTATTGGCTGGCTCCCGAAGGGCTGCGGGCGATGTGCGCGTTGCCCAACTAGACAGCATTAGGGACCTCGGAGTCCGGATAGCCGACCAAATGCCCGCTGGACGGGACTTGGAGAGCCATGGCAGGGGACCCACCTGAGCTCGCTCAGGACAACCCACCCCCGTGACCCGGAGGGAGCACCTTGAGCCTCATCCCGCCGGGCGTCATCGTGGCGGTGCTTGCGGTGCTCATCGTCTCCCAGTTCCTCTTCGCCTTCCTGCCGTACCGGCGCCGGGCCTACCTTCCGATCCTGCTGATGACGACCGTCGGGTTCGGCCTCGGCCAGCTCTGGGATTACATCGGCCTCCCGTCGCTCCGTCTGGGCCAGGCGAACATGCTGCCGGCGGTGCTGTTCGCCCTCCTCCTCCAGCCGCTGGCGCGCTTCGTCCCTCGCCCCAGCCGCGAGCCTAAGGAGCCCAAGGAACCGAAACCGAGCAAGCCCAGCGCGCCGTCGTAATGCTTCGCACGCGGATAGCAGTGGTCGATTCCGTCGATTCGGCGCCAAACCGACGTCTGACCAGCGCAAATTCCGTAGATTTGGCGCCACACCCACGGATTGGGGTCAACCGCCGTTCACTCTCGCGCCAGGCAATCCAAGCGCCCGCACTTAAGATTGCGTCTGTGTTTGTGGCCTCACGCCAAGGGGTATTGACTCGATGAGCAATGCTCAGAATTTCATGTGGATCGCTTTTGGGGTTGCCGCCCTCCTTGTGGCGCTCGCCCTGGCCGCGGTCCTGTTGCGCGTCCGCGGGACGCTTGGAGCCGTAGAGGAGCTCTTGGACACGACCAATGAGGAGCTGAAGGAGACGCTGCCCGAAGTCCGGCAGACGATCGGGAACGTCAACGACATCACGGCCGGCGTGAACGTCGGGCTCCGGACGGCTGGTGGTGGCGCGGCGGCGTTCGGGCGCGGCATCAAGGCCGCGGCACACGGCGTGCAGGTGGCGGGCGAGAGTCTTGTTCGCACGGTAGTCAGGAGGTAAAGATGGCTGACGAGAGAAACGGTGGTGGCGGTGGATTCGGTTGGTTCATCCTCGGCGGGTTGATTGGCCTGGCTGCCGGCGCCTACATCGCATCCGGCCCCGGAAGGACGCAGGTCGACAACTTGCGCAGCAAGACCATCGAGCTCAGCACGAGCGAACCGGTGCAGCGGGCCAGGGGCGCCGCTCAGCGCGCGCGAGAGATCGTGACCGATCCGGAACACCCGGTCGGCAAGGCGATCCAGGACGGAGTCGCCGCCGCGAAGCGCAAGCGCGAAGAGCTGGAAGCCGCGGCCATGCGCAAGATGCAGCAGACGGACGGCAAGGAATAAGGAAGAGGAAGTTGGCTAAGCGCAACCTGGCTGAGCTCAAGATTCCCGCGTCTTCGGCGTTCATTCCCGTCGCCAAGCGGGTCGCCACGACGCTGGGCGGCCAGATGGGTTTCAGCCTTGTCGACCTCGATGAGCTGACGATCGCGCTGACCCAGGCGTGCGACAGCGCGATCGCGGCCGCCGAAGACCTGGGGCCGGCCGACCTCAAGCTCACCTACTTCGCCACCGACCGCGCGTTGGTGGTCGACGTCGACCTGATGCCTGGCGGCAACGCCCTACCCGTGCACAAGCACGACACCGTGGTCGACCCCGAGCTGCAGCGACTCGCGTACGAGATGATCCGCTGCTTCGTGGACGACTTCCGGCCGCAGGTCGAGCCCACGACCGGCCACGTCAGCTTCCGCATGGTCAAGTACCTGGCAGGCTGAGCGCCCGACCTCGTTCTGACCCGGAAGGGAGACACTAGACATCTGTGGCTGCACAACAGCGGATTCCCCGCGAGGAGCTGCGGGCGCTCCATCGCCGTTACCGGGAGACCACCGATCCCGCCGAGAAGGAGCGAATTCGTGAGCAGCTCGTCAATGCCTATCACGACTTCGTCTACTTCCTCGCCCGCAAGTTCCAGAACCGCGGCGAGCCGCTCGACGACATCGTGCAGGTCGGCTACCTCGGACTGATCAAGGCCATCGAGCGCTTCGACCCCGACCTTGGATTCGAATTCACGACGTTCGCGACCCTGACTGTCGCGGGCGAGATCAAGCGGCATTTCCGGGACAAGGGCACCGCCATCCGCTTTCCCCGCCGGCTCCAGGAGCTCCACACGTCCGTGGTTCGCGTCAACGAGCAGATGAAGAATGAGCTCGGACGCGAGCCCACCGTCGCCGAGCTCGCGGAACGGCTCGGGGTGACTCCTGATGATGTGACCGAGGCAATCGAAATGGGCCCTGCCTACGTGCCGTTGTCCCTGGACCAGCCTGTGGCCAGCGGCGATGGCCAGGACAGCCGCAACATCGCCGAGCAGATCGGCAGCCCCGATCCAGAGCTCGACCGGGTCGAGATGCGCGATGTCCTCGACCGCGCGATGGAGCACTTGACGCCTCGCGAGCGGGCGATCATGGCGATGAGGTTCTACGAGCAGATGTCGCAGTCGGAGATCGCGCGCCGGCTCGGCATCAGTCAGATGCATGTCTCGCGCCTGCAGCGCGCGGCGCTCGAGCAGCTGCGCAAATATGTGCCGCAAGAATCCGCCTCCTAGTGCCACTCAGTGAATCCGGCGCTCCAACCGATCCCCTGACCCTCTTTCGCCGGTGGTATCGCGAAGCGCAAGACGCGGGCGCACCTCAACCCGATGCGATGTCCCTCGCCACGGGCGGAGATTCAGGTCCGTCGGCGCGCATGGTGCTGTACAAGGGAATCGAGGATGGCGCCTTCCTTTTCTACTCGAACTATGAAAGCCGCAAAGGCCTCGACCTGGCTCACGACAATCGGGCGGCCCTCGTCTTTTACTGGTTCGTCACTCATCACCAGGTCCGTATCTCTGGGACCGTCCGCCGCCTGAGCCGCAAAGCGTCGCTCGCCTACTTCAGGAGCCGCCCGCGCGGTGCTCAGCTGTCGGCGCTGGCCTCGAGGCAGAGCCGCGTCATCCCCTCGCGGGACGTGCTCGAGCGAGCTGTGGCGAAGCTTGACGCCAAGTATCCGGGTGATGTTCCGCTGCCCGAGGACTGGGGTGGATACGCGCTGCGGCCCCAACGGATCGAGTTCTGGGAAGGGCGCCCGGACCGCCTCCACGATCGGCTCCGGTACAGACGCAAGGCGGGCGGCGGATGGCGCATCGAGCGGCTCGCACCGTAAGTTGAGTGCAGTGCGCCGGAAGGAACTTGCCGGTGGATCGGCCTAGGCGCCCGAGCGCCACAGGCGCTGATGCCTGTGTCGAGGCTCCGGGTTTACTCGTCGCGCATCAACGGATGCGCTCCTCGTAAATCCTCGCCTCTCCTTGGCATCGGGCGCCGATGCCGCCCACCGGCGGCGTACTTCCGTCGCACTACACTTAAGCAGCCCCGTGACCGGGAACGAGATCCGCCAACGTTTTCTAGAGCATTTCGCGAGTCGGGAGCATCTGGTCCTCCCAAGCGCGCCGTTGGTGCCGCGCGGGGACCCGAGCACGCTCTTCATCTCGGCCGGAATGCAGCCGCTCAAGCCTTACTACCTGGGTTTGAGCGATCCGCCTGCGCCCAGGCTGGCCAGCGCCCAGAAGTGCCTGCGCACCGGCGACATCGACGAGGTGGGGAAGACCGATCGTCACAACACCTTCTTTGAGATGCTGGGCAACTTCGCGCCCACCGGCGACTACTTCAAGGCAACAGCAATCCCGCTCGCATGGGAGCTTGTTACCAAAGTTTTCGAAATGCCAGTGAACCGGTTGCGGGTGACGATCCACCCGACCGACGACGACGCCCACGAAATCTGGATCAAGCAAGCTGGGATGGCCGCCGAGCACGTCACACGGCTTGAAGACAACTGGTGGGGCCTCGGCGCTGGGCCGTGCGGTCCTGACTCGGAAATCTGGTGGGATCGCGGCAAGGAGATTGGCTGCGGCCGTGATGACTGCGTGCCCGACCACTGCGATCGCTTCACCGAGGTCTGGAACCTCGTCTTCCCGCAGTACGACCAGCGCGGCCCGATCGAAGGCACTTCCGGCGACGCTATCAAGCGCGCGGTGGCCGACGGCAGCCTTGTCCCGCTGGCACGCCCCGCGATCGACACCGGAATGGGACTGGAGCGGATCGCCTACATCCTGCAAGGCAAAACGAACATTTTTGAAGCCGACATCCTGGCCCCGCTCGTCGACTTCGCGCGCAAGTCAAGCAAGAGCCCGACGGCGCTCTCGGAGCGCATCGTCGCGGACCACATTCGGGCGGCGACCTTCGTTATCGCCGACGGCGTCACACCGTCGAACGAGGGCAGGGGATACGTGCTGCGGCGCCTCATCCGTCGCGCAGCGATTCACGGGCGAAAGATGGGACTCACCGCAAAGCTCAGCGGTGGGGTTGGCGTTGTGGTGTCGATGTTCAAGGATCACTATCCCGAGCTCAAGCAGCAAGAGAAGGTCATAACCGAAGTCGTGGAGACAGAGTCCGATCGTTTTGACAGGACCCTCGAGCAAGGCATGGAGCAGTTCGAAAAGGTTGCTGCTCATCATCCGAAGACGATTCCGGGCGTTGACGCCTTTCGCCTCCATGACACATTTGGTTTTCCGCTGGAACTCACGCGTGAGCTTGCCGCGGAGCGCGCCATTGAAGTGGATGAGGAAGGCTTTCGCGCCGCGATGGCGGAGCAGCGTGCGAGGTCGCGCCGGGGCACGCCGCAAGGGTGGGCTCTCGCCAAGGACATCCCGAAGTCCGAGTTCACCGGCTATCACGCGCTGACGACCGAGAGCATGGTGACCGCCCTCCGCAAAGACGGGAGCCAAGCCGAGGTCGCCGGTGAGGGCGACTCGGTCGAGGTCTTCCTCGAGCGCTCTCCTTTCTATGCAGAGTCGGGCGGGCAAGTCGGCGACACGGGGACTATCACCACCCCCGGCGGACAGGTGCGAGTCGAGGACACACAAAAGCCCGTCGAGGGCGCAATCGCGCATCTCGGCACCGTGGTCACCGGCGAGCTGCGGGTCGGTGAGAAAGCCACCGCGGCGGTCGACGCCAAGCGCCGCGCGCAGATCGCGCGCCACCACTCCGCCACGCACCTCTTGCACAAAGCGCTGCGGGAGACCCTGGGCGAAAACGTCGTTCAGAAAGGCTCCTGGGTCGGACCGGACCACACGACGTTCGACGTCCCGCTTAACCGCGCCATCAGCAAGGAAGAGCTGGCGCGGATCAATCGCCGGGTCATGGAAAAGGTGCGCGCTGCATTGCCCTTCCACGAAAGCCACAAGTCACTGAAAGATGCAGTGGCCCAGGGCGCCATGCACCTGTTCGAGGAGAAGTACGGCGACGTCGTGCGTGTAGTGTGCTTCGGCGACTGGACGTGCGAGCTGTGCGGCGGTACGCATGTGAGCAACAGCGCCGACATCGGCACCGCGGTCATCGTCTCCGAATCGAGCATCGGCTCGGGCCTGAGGCGCATCGACATGGTCGTTGGCGAGGCCGCGGATGACCTGGTGCTGCGCGAGCGAGAGCTGGTCACCGAGCTGGCGCGATCGTTCAACGCAGTGCCGGAGCAGCTGCCGGAACGAGTCCAGGCGCTGCGCGCTCAGCTGAAGGAATCCGAGCGCCGATTGAAGGAGCTGTCGGAGCAATTGCGCGGCGCGAGGGTCAAGGGAGCCGACGGCGTTGCCGTCAAACAAGGCAAAGTACCGTTTGTGACCGAGACTGTTGATGCCTCCAGCCCCGCGGAGCTGGCGGCGTACGCCGACCGCTACATGGACGTGATGAAGTCCGGCGTCGTAACCGTTGTGGCCGGCGACATGTTTGTGATCAAGGTGTCCAAGGACCTCGCGAGCGAATACGATGCCACGCGCCTGGCTTCACTTCTTGGCACGGGTGGCGGGCAGAAGCACCTCGCGCGTGGCAAGCTCAATGTCAGCGCCAACGAAGCCTTCAAGCGTCTCGAAGAGGCGCTAGGAGGCATGCCCGAGTGATGTCGACGAATCTTTGGCGCCAATGCGGCCCGATCCGGG
>DATGVE010000138.1:0-7466 GCA_035300725.1 Candidatus Eiseniibacteriota bacterium
CTATTTTGGCCGCGTGCTGACACCCGAGGAGTTCACGACGCTGCGCGAGAAGGTCGCCTCGCTGAAGGCCATCGCGGGGACCGTGAACTACTCCTCGCCCGACCTCGATTACGTGAACGTGATGAACCCGTCGGAGCCCGCTGTGGGCTACAAGTCGCTGCAGCCGAAGCCGCCGACGCCCGCTGGAGGCGCTACGCCCCAGCCATCTCCGACCCCGGCGAGCGCATGCAAGTAATCGTCGTTGCGATCATCTTCGCCGTCCTGGGCGTGCTGCTCGGGCTGATGTCGCCCGTGACGATCCCGATCACGTACGCGCGCTACACCGCGGTTGCGCTGCTCGCCGCCCTGGACTCGATCTTCGGCGCCTTCAAGGCTTATATCGCGGGTTCGTTCGAGCCGCGCGTGTTTTTCAGCGGTCTGCTCACGAACATGACGCTGGCCGCCGGCCTCACCTATTTCGGTGACAAGCTTGGCGTTGACCTATCGATCGCGGCGATCGTCGCCTTCGGGGTGCGGATCTTCAACAACCTGGGAGCGATCCGCCGACACTATTTGTAAATCAGCGCGAGCCAGCTGAAACACTTCTAGCCTCCCGGCCCGTATTCAGGGTGAAGTTGTGGAGAGCACCGCGGAGCAGGAGCTCGTCATTGCCGCAAAGGGTGGCGACATCGCGGCTTTTGAGGCCATCCTCGTGCCACTCATCGAGCCGGCCCACCGTTTTGCCACCGCTCTCCTTCAGGATCCTGATCTCGCCAAGGACGCCGTACAGGAGGCGTGTGTGCGAGCCTGGCGAAAGCTCGGTCGAGTGCGTCCTGGCAGCCCGGTCAGACCGTGGTTCCTCGGCATCGTCGCCAATCAGTGCCGCGAGCAGATGCGCGGACGCTGGTGGCAGGTGATCCGAATCTCGCATTCGCCTCGCCTGAACGCCGAGCTACCCGAGGACTCGGCGATCCGAAATATGCAGGTGCGAGAGGCGCTGATCAAGCTCGGTGAGCGGGAGCGCCGGGTGCTGATCCTCCGCGCCTACCTGGATCTGCCCTGGGCCGAGGTCGCGGCGGCATCTGGGCTTACAGAAGCCGGTGCCCGCTCGCGCTATTACCGGGCGATCGACCGGTTGCGTCCGCCAGGAGCTTCTCAGGAGGCAATCACGTGAGCGAAACCCGGATCGAGGAAGATGTGCGCGCGGCTCTCCAGGAAACGTATCGGCCCGCGCCGGAGCTGCTGTCGGTGTCGTTAGCGGCGATTCGGAGCGACCAGCCGCAGCGACGCCAGTTGACCTGGGTGGCGGGCTTCGTCGTGGTATTGCTTGCGGTGGGCACGGTCGCCGTCTTCACCTCGACGCGCTCGGCCTCCCGTCACGGCCCCCCAATTTCAACAACCATCACATCGCTTCCGCAGCCCATTCCTCAACCGATCACACGGACCTCAGCGGCGGCTCAGGTGGCGTGGCTCCAGTTCCAGTCCTCCCTTGTGGCAGTCGACCCACGCGGCCGGTTGGTGGCGCTCGATCGGTCAACTTCGTCGGCGGGCGCGAGGGCGTATGGGGTCTGGCGCTCGGCTGACGGCGCGACCATCTTCGCGGCAGGTTCGGACCAGGTCACCGCGTACTCGGCTCTCGATGGGACCTTACAGCGGACCTACTCTCGCGCACTGGGAAATGTGGCTAGCAGCGCTTTCAGTCCGGACGGCCACTGGCTCGCCATGCTCCTGGTGGATAACGGCCTTTTGCGACTGCAGGTGATCGATCTTCGATCCGGCTCGTCCCAAATGGTTCCTGTCGGCCACGACTCGAACGCAAACCTGCCCGGCCTGACCTGCTCAGGGGGCAGTTGCGCCATGTCAGTGGCGTGGGGAATGGCAGTCTTCGCGCCGAACTCCACGCGCATATACACGCTGACCGACTGGGGCGGACCCACACGCATTGAGGCGTTCAGCCTCGACGGCGGCAAGCTGAGTCAGACCGCGGCGGCCGTTGACGGCCAAGGGGGCCGCTCAGTTCCGAGCTGTTCCGCACCCGCGATGGCTGGACGCGTCGTGGGCGGTGGCAAGACTCTTGTCGCCTTCTGCCATATGGATGGTGCAGTTTGGTTCTTCGACCTGGACACTCTCGTCAGCTCCGGCGAGATTCGTTCAAAGCAACCCAATCCGTTCTGGCTTTCGCCGATTTTTACTCCCGACGGCCAGCTTCTCTACTTGCACCAACTGCCAGGTTTTGGGGACACGATGCAGGTCGTCGATCTGGCCCATCAGAAACTGCTGGGTCCAGTACCCACGCCAACGAAGGTCGATCAAAGCGGTCCATTCGCGTGGCTGATCAAGACGGCCTTTGCGGGCGGTGTTGCCAGCACAGTGCCTCTCTCGCCCGACGGATTGAAGCTCTATGCCGCACAAGACCATGGCGTGATGGTCCTGAGGGTTCCGGATCTGAAGCCGTTAGCCCTGCTTGCGCCAGCCTTCCCAGCGAATGAGGTTTGGGTCTCGGGCGACGGCCACACGATCTACGCAACGTCCACGGACGGCAAGCATCTGCTTGTCATGGGCGACGACGGAAGCCATCAGAACGTGGTGAATTTCGCCGACCCGACGAACGGCTTCGTGGCATCGGAGCACGGATAGACATCAAAGCCGCCACCTAGAATTCGGTTATGTCTCTAACGTCGCCCGCGTCGCGCACCTTCCGGGGCGAGGACACCGATAGAACTTCGGTCTTCAAGCTGCACTTCGAGTGGGAGGCTGGGATGAAGACGAGTCTTCACAAGCACCGAGGATGGGAGCTCGTACTTGTAGGGTCCGGCGAGCTCAACGCCGTCGTCGACGGAACCCGCAGCACGACCCGAGCGGGTGAGTTCGTCGAGCTTCCGACCGGCTCAGTCCATGCCATCTGGTCGTCGAGCCCGACCGAATTTGACGTGTTGGGTCGCACCGGCCTCGGCTTGACGATGGTTGTTCCAGGTATAGATGGCGGACTTCGCGACGTGCCGATCTATCTGAAAGAGGGTCCATGGGCGCAGCGCCCGCCAAACGGCCGGCAGTACACCGCTGATGACGAAGCCGACGAGCTCAAGCGGGCGAGCATGACTCTGGTTCCCAGTTAGTCCGGTCCGCGCGCTGGAGGGCCGAAGGTAACCGTCGGCGGGATGGTCAGCATCCGGCCGTCATCGCCGCGCACGATCTGCCAGTTGCCCTCGTGCACCATCCAGTGGTGCCGATAACAGAGAAGCGTGAGGTTGGGCGGTTGATTGTCCCCGCCATGGATCCAGTGCTTCAGATGGTGACCCGAGGTCCAGCTCGCCGGCCGCTCACAACCCGGCCAGGTGCAGCCACGGTCGCGGGCATTGATGGCTTTGCGCGCGGGTCCTGTGATCGTCCGCTTGGCCCGCCCGACGTCGATGACCACGGACTCCGAGTTGAGCAGGATTCGCGTGACCGAGGCATCGCAGGCCAACCGCTCGACCGTCTTGGAGGAGATCGGGAGCATTGAGTGCTCGAGCTCAGCCGCCGGCGCTCCGGGCAGGCCGAGCAGCGTCTCGAGCGAGGTGGTGACGTTCAGGTGAGTCCGCTGCGATCCCTGCTGCGGGATGAGGCCCGAGTCCAGGGCGTGCACGGCGACGTCGACGGCGGCATCGCCCATCCGCTTTTCCCGACTCCGATAGTCGTGGGCACCTGACTTGCGGGCCAGCGGCTCATATGCCGTGATCAGTGCCGCGCCACCTTCGGGGTCGAAATGTCCACTGAGCAGGACTGTGCCGTCGTCGCATTTGGTGATCCACAGCCGGCGGTTCTCGACCAGCCCTGCCTGCTCCGCCTCGTAGCCCTCGCGGTCAGCGGCGTGCCGGTAGTGGTTGCAGATGTAGTAGAACTTGCCCGGCGAATTCTTGCACGCCTTCTCCAGAAGTGGCGCTTCGTCGAACTTCGTGCCGAGTGCATTCGCCGTCCGCGCCATGGCTCTGGTGTGCGCGTACCCAATCGCGCCCTGCGCGACTGCCTGAACGCTCTCCGGCATTCGCCACAGGTTCTTGCCGACGGCGATCGAGTCAGCAGCGGCGTTGCTCGTCATGTGGCAGTTGAATCGCATCCAGTCGATCGCGCTGTTGAAACCGGCATGGTCCCAGGTATCGCCCTCCGCGTGCTGAGCTGCGAGGCTCGCAATTTCCAGATCGAGAAGATCTCTCTCGAGGCACTTGCGGATGAGCTCCCTATCAACGTCCGAGCAATCGTCTGGACGCTCTTCAAACGCAAGTTGAGAGAACTCCGATGGCTGCAGGTCTTGGGTCGCGAGCATAGAAATAGACTACCAAACATCTGTTCGCTTGTCAACATCTCAACGCATTAATTTCGACTCCCAGGCCCGCCCTGACACCCTTTTCCCAGTCCGTTTGTCACCAACATTTCCAGCGCACAATTTCGACTCCCAAACCCGCCACTCACACCCCTTTTCCCAGTCCTTCATCCGCCCGCCAAACCACAAGGCGTGCTCTCAGCCGACCCCCGACCCACAAAATCTGGTCCCCCAACCCGCCCGAGAGCCCCTATAATTCGCGCCAACCCGCCCCATAGCCGTCATCTCTACGTTCCAGGAGGCATCCCAGCACAACTTGTCCAGGCGGAAGAAAACCGTCGGTCTCGACCTAGGCACGAGCCGGGTCGCGGTAGTCATCGCCGAGTCTGACGACCCCGGCGCGCCGGTGACCATCGTCGGCGTGGGCGAGAGCCCCTCCGAAGGCCTGCGCAAAGGCGTGGTCGTGAACCTCGACAAGACGATCGCGGCCATCCAGGCCGCCGCCGTCACCGCCGAGCGGATGGCCGGCCAGCGCATCGAGTCGGTCGTGGTGTCGATCGGCGGCACCCACCTCTGGTCCCAGAACTCGACCGGCGTGGTCGCCGTCGCCCGGCCCGACCACGAGATCGGCGACGAGGACGTGCAGAGAGTCGTCGAGGCAAGCCGGGCGATCAGCGTCGCCTCCGACCGCCAGGTCATCCACGTGATCCCTCGCGCCTACACCGTCGACGGCCAGGATGGGGTCAGGGACGCCATCGGCATGACCGGAAGACGCCTCGAGGTCGAGACCAACATCATCACCGGCGCCCAGACCGCCGTCCAGAACGCCATCAAGTGCGTGCACGGCGCGGGCTTCGACGTTGAAGACGTCGTCTGCGCGGGACTTGCCGGCGGCGAGGGCGTGCTGAGCCAGCAGGAGATCGAGCTCGGCGTCTGCCTCATCGAGATCGGCGCAGGGACCACCAACGTGGTCGTCTACAACGAGGGTTCCGCCCGCCACATGGCCGTGCTGCCCGTCGGCGGCAACCACGTCACCAGCGACATCGCCATCGGACTGAGAACCACGCTCGACGAGGCCGAGAGCCTCAAGCTCAACTACGGCCACGCGCTCGCCGAGGTGATCGACCACGCGGAGAAGGTCGAGGTGAGGCAGGTCGGTGGCGACAGGATCACCGCCCTTCCGCGCCGCTTTCTCGCCGAGATCATCGGACCGCGCATGCGCGAGATCTTTCAGATGGCGCGCGAAGAGGTGCGCAAGAGCGGTTTCGACCAGCTGCTCCCGGCGGGCGTGGTCGTCAGCGGCGGCGGGTCGCGGCTGATGGGCACCATGGACGCCGCGCAGCACGTCTTCAACACATCCGCCCGGCTCGGCCAGCCGGCGGGGCTCGTGGGCCTGGCCGACAAGGCACAGGGACCGTCGTTCGCGGTCGCGACGGGCCTGGTGAAGTGGGGATCGCGCGCACCGGTCAGGGGCTACGGGCCCCGGCAGACCGCGACGTTCGGCAACACGTATCAAAAAACTGTGAGGTGGCTGCGCGATTTTTTCTAGAGAACAAACCCGAAATCAGCTGGAGCTCGCCATAGCCAAAGCAAATTCGGATCAGGAGGAAACCATGAAGGAAAGTTTGTTGCACGAGGGGCGAGCCCGAATCAAGGTCGTCGGCTGCGGTGGAGGTGGCGGAAACGCCGTCAACCGCATGATCTCGAAATCGCTCAAGGTCGAATTCATCGCGGTCAACACCGACAAGCAGGCGCTCGAACGCTGTCAGGCCGACGTCAAGGTCCAGATGGGAAGCAAGATCACCCGCGGACTGGGCGCCGGTGGTGACTGGACGCGCGGTCGTGACGCCGCGGACGAGAGCCGCACCGAGCTCTCAGCGGTCGTTCAGGACTCGGACATGGTGTTCATCACCTGCGGCATGGGTGGCGGCACCGGCACCGGGTCGGCCGCGATCGTCGCGGAGCTGGCCAAAGAGGCCGGCGCGCTGACCATCGGTGTGGTCACGAGGCCCTTCGCGTTCGAAGGGCGCATCCGCAACGACACCGCCGAGGAAGGCATCAAGGCGCTGCGCAGCCAGGTCGACGCGCTGATCGTCGTCCCCAACGACCGGCTCGCACAGGTCGCCAGCTCCAAGACCACGCTCGAGGAAGCGTTCCGCATGGCGGACGACGTCCTGCGCCAGGGCGTGCAGGGCATCTCCGACCTGGTCACTCAGCCCGGCGTGATCAACCTCGACTTCGCCGACGTGAAGGCGATCATGGAGAACGCGGGTGAGGCGCTGATGGGCATCGGCCACGGCGCCGGCGACACGCGTGCCGAGGACGCCGCCAAGCAGGCGGTCTCCAGCCCGCTGCTCGAGACGTCGATCGACGGCGCCAAGGGCATCCTCTTCAACATCACCGCGGGCAAGGACATCACCTTGCAAGAGGTGCAGAAGGCGGCCGAGATAGTCCGGTCGGCGGCCGACCCGGGCGCCAACATCATCTTCGGTGTCGTCCGCGACGAGACCATGCAGGGCGAGATCAAGGTCACGGTCATCGCGACCGGATTCGGCGGCAAGACGCAGTCGGACGCGAAGCAGGAGTCGATGCGTCGTACGATCGAGCGGCCCGAGTTCGGCGCGGAAGAGCTCGGCGACATCAACATCCCGGCGTTTCTCCGCAACCGTATGTAACTGAGGACAAATCAATGCGCTGCCCGTACTGCGGTCATCACGACCTGAAGGTCGTCGACTCTCGCGACTCGGAGGTCGGGGAGGCCATTCGCCGCAGGCGTGAGTGCCTTCAGTGCGGGCAGCGATTCACAACGTATGAACGGATAGAGACGGTTCCGTTCTTCGTCACCAAGAAGGACGGGCGCCGCGAGGACTTCGATCCACAGAAGCTCTTCACCGGCCTCAAGAAGGCGACTGAGAAGCGCGACATCTCCCCGGAGCGCCTGCGCGCGATCGTCGACGACATCGAGGCGGAGCTCCGGCGCTCGGGCCGCGTCGAGATCCCGAGCGGGGAGATCGGCGAGATGGTCATGAACCGCCTGCGCGATCTTGACGAGGTCGCCTACATCCGGTTTGCCTCGGTCTATCGCGAGTTCATGGACCTGCAGCAGGTCAAGAAGGAGATCGAGCAGGTCCTCAGCTCCCGCCGTTCGTAGTCTTCTCGCCATGACAACGACTCCGGCGGCGCTGCA
>DATGVE010000139.1:0-2388 GCA_035300725.1 Candidatus Eiseniibacteriota bacterium
GCACATTGGCGACATCTGCAACTTGGGCATCGCCTGCATCCCGACGATCTCCAACCGCCACCTGCTCGACTTCATCAGCGAGACGCTCGACCCGTTCGGCTGCGCGCACATCGCCTACCCCGACGACAACCTTGTCAACAAACTCCGCGTGGCCAACCAGACCTCGGGTTGCCTCCCGAGGTCTGGAGGAGGGGGAGCGGATTGATCACTCAGCAGCCGTGCTTCGGGCGTACGCTTTTGGGCTAGCGATGGCTAAACAACAAGTCGGAGTCATTCTGGTCGTGAGCTGCGCATGCGGCGTCGTGATGCGCGGGACCGAGAACGTCCTGGTGCCGATCGTGCAAAAGCACGCACGCGAAGCGCACAACATGAACGCGACGCGCGAGGAAGTGCTGGCCAAGGCCCGTCCAGAGTCCTGATGGCCGACCTGCCCTCGCCATGGGGCACCGAAGGTCCCGTCCAGGCCGAGGTGTTCGTGGTGCGAATGCGTCGTGGTCAGCTCGAGCTGACCGGGCCGTGCGGGGCGGCCGCCTGGTACATCGAGTCGCACGACGAAGACGATCCGATGGAGGTGGTCAAGCGCCTGTCGACCAACCTGATGGGGCCGCCGCTGCTGGTGCATTCGACGTCGTGGCGCCGCGGTCCCGGCGGAGTGATCCTCAGCTTTCTCGTCGTCGTGGGCGAGGACCAGGCGACCGAGCTGGACTCCGTTCCCATCGGTAGGACCGAACTGGCTAGAAACTCAGCCACCGACGCCGCGACGAGCGTCGCGGCATCCCAGGTGGTCGAGCACGCATTGCGGCATGTCGCCTGGCTCGCGCAGGACGACCAGGCCGTCAGGGCAGCGCTCTCACCCGCGTGGCTGACGGCGCTCGCGGGCTACGTCCCGGAGCCGTTCCGACACCTGGGCAGAGGCTGAGCTAGCCCGCCGCCTTCATCGATTCCAGCATGTAGTGGCGCAGCCGAGTGCCCGTCTGCGCCCACAGCCGGTCGGCGATGCGGTCGTCAGCGCACAGCGCGCGAAACTGCTCGCTGCTCGCCACCAGGGCCCGCACCGGCGTGACCGCCGTCACAGTGGCCCAGGCCGGCCGGCCGTCGAGCATGCTCGGCACGCCAACGAGCCCGGGTGGGGAGACGCGCTCCAGCAGCTTGCCGCGCAGGCTCAGAGCGAGCTCGCCCTCGACCACTATCCAGAGGGCATGGTTGGACTTACCTTCGTGGATCACCGCCGTGCCGGTGTCCACGCGGGCTTCATCGAAGTTTCGTGCAATGGACTCGAGCTCTTTTCGTGACATCCCGGCAAATACGGGTACGTGTCCGATGGCCCGGACTTTGTCGTCTGCTGTGAGTGGCTCGCCGGCCAGGCCGACGATCTGATCGGCCTCATCCAGAAAGAGCACCGGCACGTCGAGCTTTCGCTGGAGGCGTAGATCGCGCTTCAGCCAGGGCAAGAGAGACTTTGGCTTGGACCTGGCGAGAACTGCGTGGGCGCGCTCCAGCTGGACCACGGACGCAATTTCTTCGACCACACGACCAAACCTCACGAGCTTGGTGTTCGGATGCTCGCGGCCGCGCAGGAATCGGAGTCTCAGCCTTTCGAGCTCAAACTTTGCGTTGCCCTCCATCAGCTGCATGATCTGCCACGGCAGAATCACCACGCCGTTATCGGCGCGAGCCGTGGTCACCTCGGGCAAGACACGCACGAGCGTGACCGGGCAACCTTTGGCATCGGCGTACTCACGAGCCTTGCCGACAAGCGCGGCGTCTGTTGGCTCGCCATCAATCAGAACGACAAGGGCCCCAGGTTCCATGGTGATCGACACACTCCTTGACAATGATTTCCACATCACTCAGCCGGCAATCGCCTCGACGCCTTCTCTTGCCGCGCTCCAGAGCAGCGGGGAACAGATCAGGACATCGGCAGTGGCGATGTTGGTCGCGAGCGGCACGTTTCTCACGTTGCAGATGCGCATGAGCGTTTGAATGTCCGGATCGTGTGGATGCTTGTCCAGCGGATCGACGATGAAGAGGACAGCGTCCACCATTCCTTCCACAACTCGATTGGCGATCTGGACGTCGCCGCCATGTGGTCCCGATTCCAAACGCTCGACCGCTAGTCCGACCTTCTCCTCGAGCAACCTGCCAGTGGTGCCGGTGGCGATCAGATCGCAGCGCTTCAATCGCTCGCGATTGAACGTTGCAAACGCGACCAGGTCCGCCTTCTTGCCATCGTGGGCAATGACCGCAACTCGGGGCGCGCGCACGCCCGAGCCTTCATCGTTGGTTCTCATGGGTGTAACAACACTTTGACGCAGCATGTCATTCCATGGTCACATGCAACTAACACGAAATTGATTGTGTGACCCACGAATTAAGCGAACGAAGTCG
>DATGVE010000140.1:0-2957 GCA_035300725.1 Candidatus Eiseniibacteriota bacterium
TTCCATCTCGTCCTGTGGCCCGCCCGGCGGCGCGATCACCTCTCGGATAGGAAGGCCGAACTGGCGCGCGAAATCGAAGTCCCTCTGGTCGTGGGCGGGAACGGCCATGATCGCACCGGTGCCATACGTGATCAGGACGTAGTCGCCAACCCAGATCGGGACCTTCTGGCCGTTCAGCGGATTCATCGCGTACGCCCCGGTGGGCGCGCCTAGCCTTTTGACCTCGCTCGACATACGGTCGATCTCACGCTCCTTGCGCGCTGCCGCGACGACCTCCCGCACCGCACGGCGCTGCGACGCCACGGTCAGCTTCTCCACGAGCGGGTGCTCTGGCGCCAGGACCATGAAGGTGACGCCGAAAAGAGTGTCAGGACGCGTCGTGTAGATCCGCATCGACTCGCCAGGGTGGCCGTCGATGGGAAACTCGACCTCCACACCGTGACTGCGACCGATCCAGTTCGCCTGCATGGTGCGCACCTTCTCGGGCCAGTGATCCAGCAGCGCCAGGTCGTCGAGCAATCGATCCGCGTACTCGGTGATGCGCAAGAACCACTGTTCGAGGTCGCGCTTCTCGACCTCGACATCAGGGTGCCTCCAGCAGCGGCCGTTGATGACCTGCTCGTTTGCGAGCACGGTCTTGTCCACCGGGCACCAGTTGACCGGCGACATCATCCGGTGCGCGAGTCCGCGCTCAAAGAACAGAAGGAATAGATCCTGGGTCCACTTGTAATAGGACGGGTCGCAGGTGGTGACCTCCCGATCCCAGTCGTACAGCACGCCCATGAGGCCCAACTGTCGCTTGGCGATCGCGATGTTGCCGCGGGTCCAGTCCTCCGGGTGCACACCGCCACCACGCTTGATGGCGTCGTTTTCGGCCGGCAGGCCAAAGGCATCCCATCCCATCGGGTTGAGGACCTCAAAACCCTGCATGCGCTTGAACCGCGCCAGCAGATCGCCGATCACGTAGTTGCGCATGTGACCCATGTGCAGCGGGCCGGAGGGGTACGGGAACATGACCAGGTTGTAGAACTTGGGCTTGGCCGAAGAGTCGTCGGCCTGCATGACGCCGCGTTCGGTCCAGACCTTCTGCCATTTGGGCTCGATCTCCTGCGGCACGTAGCCGCTACGTCTTGGTTTCGATTCCATGGGCTTTGAATTTTAGATGCGCGAGTTCGTGACCGACGATGGCGGCGAGCACCAGAGCAGCTCCGGCTGCCTGAAGCGGACCGAACCGCTGGCCCGCCAGGACGACTGCGGCGAGCAGGGCCCAGGCGGGCTCGGTGGTCAGGATGAGGGCGGTCCGGCTCGCGCTGAGGTGCTGCTGCGCCCAGGTCTGGATGTAGAAAGCCAGGGCGGAGGCGAACACCCCGGTGACCACGATCGCGAACCACACGGCGGGACCTGGAAGGTCCAGCGACCACGATCCGGTCCCGGTGAAGATGAGCGCGCCGGCGCCCATCTGGACCATCGCCAGCGGCGCCGAGCGGAGGCCGGGCGACCACTTGCTGAGCAGGACGATGTGGAGCGCGTACAGGATTGCGCACGCCACGGTCAGGAGGTCGCCGAGGCCGAAGTTCGCGGGTCCTCCGACCAGCATCACGGTTCCTGTGAGCGCGGCGCCGACGGCGATCCCTGTCCACCAGTTGAGGCGGGCTCCAAAGAGCCGGTCGATCAACGGAGTGAAGACGACGAACAGGCCTGTGATCAGGCCGGAGTTGGCGGGGCTCGTCATGGTCAGCCCGAGGGTCTGTGTCCAGTAGCCGGCCGCGAGAACGGCGCCCGCGATGAGGCCTACGCGGAGCTCCCTGCGTTTTGGCAGCCGCCGAACGATCACCACCATGACGAGCAGCGCGAGGATGAAGCGGAGCTCGAGAAACGGCAGCGTCGGGTAGTGTTGGAGCGCGTCTTTGACCAGGACGAAGGTCCAGCCCCAGACGGCAGTGACCAGCAACAAGAAAAGGACGTAGATCAATGAAGCGTCTGTGGGCGCCGTGGCGCATGGAGTACATCGCGGGTGAGCAGCGGCCGGGCTGCCTGTTCTGCCGCGTGCTCGAGGACCCGAACGATCAGGACGCGGAGCTGGTCGTCTGGCGGCCCGAAGGGGCGCTCGTGATGTTGAACAAGTTCCCTTACAACCCGGGCCACGCGATGGTGGCTCCGGTTGCTCACGTGCCGGGGCTCGAGGCGCTCGACGATGTGCAGACAACGTTTTTGATGCGCGCCGTTCGGCGCACCGTCGATGTGCTTCGAAGCACGCTCAAGCCCGAGGGATTCAACCTCGGGGTCAACGTCGGTCGAGCCGCGGGTGCAGGCATTCCGGACCACGTGCACTTTCACGTCGTGCCGCGCTGGAACGGAGACACGAACTTCATGCCGGTCATCGACGACGTGAAGGTCGTCAACGAGGCTTTGACGCAGACCGCCGCGAAACTGCGAGAGGCGTTCGCAAAGAGCTGACCTCGCCGCCGACGATGGTCGCGACGACGCGGCCTTCGTCGATGACGGTCATATCGCACAGCTTTCCTGGACGCAGCTTGCCAAGGTCCTTTTCCATCCCGACCGCGTAAGCGGCGTTTGCCGTGTATGCGCGGCGTGCCAACGCCGTTGACACGGCAAGCTCCGGGTGCCACTTCGCCCTGCGCCGCCACGCGGTTGCCGCTTCGATTCCGGCGAGGGGGTCCGCGGTCTCCACGGGCGCGTCAGAGCCGAACGCCAGGGGTGCACCCGCGCGCTCGAGCGCGCCCCAGGCATAGGCGTTAGCGGTGACGCGCGGCCAGTACTCGTCGGCCAGCTCGCGGTCCGCCACCGCGTGGATAGGCTGCATGGAGGCGATCACGCCGATGCGCGCGAAGCGCTTCATGTCCGTTGGGTTCACGCACTGTGCGTGTTCGATGCGGGGCCGCCATTTTTGCCACGCATCCTTGTGTGGGGCGAGCGCGTCGAGCGCCCGACGCACG